>JAMDDG010000127.1:0-17435 GCA_023488865.1 Bacteroidota bacterium
TTGGGATTTCCCCTGAACTGTTTACTTTCCTCCTTATTTTAGTTGCAGTGGGAATATTTGCCGGAGCTTCATGGATTCAAAAGAAAGTAAAGAAGGTTGAATATTAACTTTGAGGCTTGATAATAATTTGCAAGCTGATTTGTATAGGATTAAAATATTAATTGCGGAAAATCCCAAAACATAACTTTTGATAATGGAACGAAAATATACCATACTTACGATTCTTCTGGTTGTATTGGCACTGGGCCTGGTTATTCTTCCCAAGAAAAACGGGCGAAAGGAGAGTGATCCGAAAGCACTGTTATCTGCTATTACAGAGAAATCGCGTTACCTTTCCGTGGATCAGGTTACCCACCGGATCATCGAAAACGACCCCACCCTCCTGCTGATCGACTTGCGGCCTGCCGATCAATTTAAAACATTTGCGCTTCCGGGGGCTATCAATATTCTTCCAGATTCTTTGCTAACTCCATCAAACTTAGAACTTCTCAATCAGCCAGGAAAAGATAAAATCCTTTACTCCAACTCAGATTTGTTGTCAGAAAAGGCATGGCTTTTTTGTTCACGTTACGAGGTTAACCGGTTATACGTCATGAAAGGCGGAATGAATGAATGGTTCAATACCATCATCAAAGTTAAGGATGCTTCAGGCACACCCTCTTCAACCGATCTTGAGCTGGTCAGTTTTAGAAATGCAGCCCGTCAGTATTTCGTTGGTTCAGGCGAAACGAATGCTGCCCCGGTTACACCAAAAGTTGCAGAAAAAGTTGTGGTAATTCGAAAAGCGCCTAAGGCCTCTTCAGGGGGCGGCTGTTGAACCGGACATAGCCCATTGGTTAATAAGAACATTAAAGAAAAAATTCAAAATATTCGAATCATGAACCGTTTCCTTAAAATTAATTCTCCCTGGCTTAGCTTGCTTGCCTTAGCGGTGTTTATTGTGGTATTGGCTTTCCTTTTTAGACCAAAATCATCTGAATATCAAATAAATGCCAACAGTACCCTGAAACTGTTCAATGATCAGTCAAATCAGGTCCAGTTGCAAAACATTGCCGGAAAACAATTAATCGATATCCGGACGGCAGATTTGTTTGCCCAGGGGCATCCCCAAAATGCCATTAATATTCCAGCCCGGCAATTGTTGGAAAAGGAGTCAATTGAAATGCTCAACCAAATTTCGGAAAACGGAAAAGAAGCCGTTTTGTATGGCAGCGATGAGCTGCAGGCAACTGCGCCCTGGCTTTTACTTCAACAGATGGGGTACAAAAACCTTCTGTTATTCAAAGGTGGAATTGCAGCTAATGGTGAATTAGTAGATTCAAAGTCACCGGCAACCGAAGTATCGGTGATAGACATGTCTGCTATCCGCTCTAAAGTCACCGGGCTATCGACTACCGCCACAAAAGTCGAAACTAAAAAACCTGAAGTAATTATCCCTGTTCGTAAAGCTGCCTCTTCTGGCGGCGGATGCTAAGTAATCCTAAGGTTTTCTACTTCTCCTTAGCAACTGAAAATTAACGCTGGATTCTTCTAATTCGTTTCTTCTCCTCGTGCGCAATCACGATAGGGATTTTCTCCTCAATCACGTTACTGGTATCCAGTCCAAACGCTTTGACGTCGTTGATGCCCATCCGGCGGATGAAGTTGTGCAGGGTCATTGTAAACCTTTTCAGTGGAGGTAACTTGTAGTCGTTGATCAATACCCTGTCCAGGTTTACAAAAAGGAAGTCGGCAGGAATAGAGTGCCTCTTGAGGGATTTGTAATGACTCACCATGCTGATTTCGTGCGTTTTCTCCAAATCTTCCAATACCTGTTTGAAATAGACGTTGATCCGGCGGTCTACCTTGAACCCAAGATGGAATTCAACTTTGATCACGACACCGGGAACAATATGGTGCACCGTGTATTCAAAGGTATCGGGGGTATCCAGGCTGTCGATGTGCAGGAACCAGTATGTATTGGCTCTTTTGGGATGCTTATTGAAAATGGAGTACATAATTTTAGACTCAATCTGATCTAACCTGTTGGCCTTGGTGATATATACCAGGTTGGTTGCAATTTTAGGCACATTGTAATCCATACTTAGTTCGTGTATCACTTCGGTCTCTTTTGACAGGCTGGTGAAGGTGATAAATTTGTTTTTGATCTTTCTGCCAAAATACCAACCGTACATAACGGTAAAGAAAAGAAAAGCCAGCAGAATGGTCAACCAACCCCCATCCACGAATTTGTGCAAATTGGCATAAAGGAAAGTACCTTCAATCGTCAGGAACAGCCCAAGCAGAAACATCCGCAGGAAAAAATTGAACTTTCTTTTGTGTAAATAAACCGACAAAAGCAGCGTGGTCATAATCATGGTAATGGTAATAGAAAGACCATACGCAGCTTCCATATTGGACGATTTGGCAAAATAGATTACCACGAAAGAACAGGCAATCCATAACAGCCAGTTAACAAAAGGGATATAAACCTGACCTTTTACCGAAGTTGGATAAAGAACTTTAATTCGCGGCCAAATATTCAATGTAATAGCCTCGCTTATGAGCGTATAAGAACCACTGATCAACGCCTGACTGGCAATAACCGCTGCCGCAGTAGCAATGATGATCCCAGGTATCAAAAACCACGGTGGCATAATTGAATAGAAGATATTCACGTTTTTGGCATCCGCCAGGTGATCCAACAACCAGGCTCCCTGACCAAAATAATTAAGCAACAAAGATATTTTAACGAAGACCCAGGTGATCCGGATATTTTTAATTCCGCAGTGCCCCAAGTCCGAGTACAACGCTTCTGCTCCCGTTGTTGCAAGGAAAACTGCTCCCAGGAGGATGATCGCTTCGGGATAGGACGACAAAAATTTGTAGGCGTAATAAGGGTTCATGGCAGCCATTACGCCAATTCCGTGCGTAAGCTGGCTGATACCCAATATTCCCAGAAGGAGAAACCACACAAACATGACTGGACCGAATGCCCGTCCTATTATGCCTGATCCAAACTGCTGAAAGAAGAAAAGAAGCAGGAAAATAGAGAGTACAATCGGTACTACCGGTATATGATCGTACAAAATATTCAATCCCTCAACAGCCGAAGTCACGGTGATAGCAGGTGTGATCACACCATCTGCCAGCAAGGCGCTACCACCCAGCATCGTGATGATCGCGATCAGGTTTGTTTTTCTTCTTACCAATGCAAAAAGTGCAAAAATCCCACCTTCCCCGTGGTTGTCGGCCTGAAGGGTTATAATTACATATTTAAACGTGGTTTGCAGCGTAAGTGTCCAAAAGATACAGGAAAGCGCCCCGTAAATCAGCAATTCATTGATTTCAATTCCACCTTTCATGATGGCGTTCATCACATACAATGGACTTGTTCCTATATCACCATAGACAATTCCAAGTGTGACGATTAATCCGGCCAGTGTGACTTTCTTAATACCGGAATTACTTTTTTCCATTCACCTATTACTTGTTAATAAACGTTAATTTCAAAAGAGCGCGTAAAATTAAGTCAAATACTACAAAATTATTCCCGTTCCAAATAAATATATCAATAACTTTAAATTAAGATAATGCGGAAATGTGGAAATAGGTAAATGTGGAAATGGGCTTTGTGAACTGGGGGGAAAGTTTAGATGACGGCTATTAACTGTTTATTTTTTAATTATTAAATAGCTTAGTGCTTCTTCATTTTCACATTAATCTATTTTCAAATTTTCAAATTATTCTTATTCCCTTCTCTTCCAATAAGATCCGTCTTTGTTTGTACAAGGCGCCAAGCGCTTTTTTAAACACTTTCTTGCTGATTGCGAAATGGTCAAAAATGAGCGCAGCATCACTTTTGTCGGTCAATGGCAAGAAGCCACCTGCCGCAGTCAACTTATCGAGTATATTTTGGGAAACCCCGTCTACTTGTCCGTAACCGGGACGGTAGAGCGAAAGATCAATCTTGTGGTCTTCTCTTACCTTTTTGATGTAGGCTTTCAATTGCTGCCCTTTCTTCAGCGGACCCGGCAACTCATCATGGTAAAGGATACCGCGGTGAAGATGGTTGATGATGGCGTTGTAACCCAGATCGCTTTCGCTTTCGATTATCAGTGATACCTCTTCTCCAACCTGATATTCCGGGATCACATTGTCTAAAAATTTTTCAAGCTTGGCAGACGCTGCAATTCTATTTGAATCAGGATCAAGATAAACATAGACCAGGTACGACCTCCCTGCAACCATGTTCATCTTCTGTTCCCGAAACGGGACAAGCAGTTCTTTCATCAAGCCCCAATCCAGAAAAGCGCCGACGTTGTTGACCGCATTTACCCTCAGAAAGGCAAATTCCCCAACCTGCGCGAATGGTTTCTCGGTAGTAGCTATGATCCTGTCTTCCGAATCCAGGTAGATAAAAACCTCCAGATCTTCCCCAACTTCACATTCTTCAGGGACGTAACGTGCCGGGAGAAGAATCTCTCCCATTTCGGCCCCGTCCAGGTAGACCCCAAAATCGACAAACTTCACCACTTTTAGGGTGTTGTACCTTCCCGGTAAAATCATGGTAATTTATTTTAACCTGTTCAATATTTGCTCAGCGAAAGCCCTTCCTGCATGGAAAGCCCTTAAATTCAGCTCAATGATATCTTTCCCTTTTTGGAAAAAGATCTCCCTGATCCCTTGTTCAAGACTTTGCAAAGGTAGGTCAATTAACGGAGAAGCAGCGCCCAGCATTACCATGTTCGACGCCCTGGCATTGCCCTCTGTTTTGGCCACATTTTCGGCATCGATGGCCACTACACGGGGCAGTTTATGGATGGAGTCCAATAATTCTTCGGGTTCGGGATAGTCCGGAATATTTACAAAGGGTGTTGTATTGGTAATTACATAGCCTTCTGGGGAGAGAAAAGTCAGATAACGCAAGGATTCCAGTGGCTCGACTGAAAGTACAAGCTGTGCCTCACCCGAGGGTATCAGATCGGAATAAATGGGCTGATCGGATAGCCGGAGGTACGATTGAACGGCGCCTCCCCGCTGACTCATGCCATGTGTTTCAGCCTGCTTCAGGTAAAGATTGTTTTCTACGGCTGCATACCCCAAAACGGTGGCAATGGATAAAATCCCCTGTCCTCCTACTCCTGCTAAAACGATATCACACTTCATGAAAGATAATTTTGATTTGTTCTCCTCAGCTTCTTTTTCTTCTTGCCAGTTTCTGAATACACTCCCTCCGGGGAACAATCACTGATACTCCATGGTAATCAATCTCTTGCCGGAGCAGACTTACCAGTTTTTCGTGGTTTTTTGGCAAAGATTCCAACACATGGATGTGATCGGGGGATACTCCCACTCCTTCGCAGATGGCTTCGATACGCCCATAAGCCGACGAGTCCTGTCCTCCTGTCATGGAGATCGATTCGTTGTCACCAATGATCACGACAATATTAGATTGCTCATTGACAGCATCCAGCAAACCGGTAATCCCCGAATGGGTAAAAGTGGAATCGCCAATCACTGCAACCGATGGGAAAAGTCCGGCATCTGCGGCGCCTTTGGCCATGGTCACCGAAGCGCCCATGTCGACGCAACTGTAAATGGCGCTGTAGGTCGGAAGCGCCCCAAGCGTATAACAGCCAATATCCGAAAAGACCTTTCCTTTTCCGTAAGCCGACATTACTTCATTTAATGCGCGGAAAGTGTCGTGGTGCCCGCACCCTTTGCAGAGGGCCGGTGGCCGGTTTGCCAAAGTCAGGGCCGTAACCTGGATTTCCGGCTTCTCAATTTTAAGCGCTTCGGCAACCAGATCGGGATTTAGCTCGCCCGTCCTGGGCAAAGTTCCATCCAGCCGTCCGGTTATTTTTTTGCCGCGTGCAAAGAATCCTTTCAGCTGCTCTTCTACCAACGGGTAGCCTTCTTCCAGTACCAGGATTTCAGCAACCTGTGATTCAAGTCTTTTCAGCAACTTCTCCGGCAAAGGATACTGCGAAACTTTGACCACAGGATAGGGAGATACGCCGGGATAATTTTCCTTGAAATAGTTAAAAGCAATTCCGCAACAGACAATCCCCAGGCTTTTGTCAGTCCCGTCAATAAACCGGTTATAGGAAGAAGCTTCCGACTGGTTCAGGAAGAGCTCCTGTTTGTCGAGCAAAATCCGGTATCTTTTCCTTGCATTGAACGGTAACAGTACAAATTGCAAGGGATCGGCCGGTATCGAAAGTTCGTTTTCCTTTCGGGGAGTTTCGATCAGGCTCACGCCCGACCGGGAATGCGCCAAACGGGTGGTGATACGGATCATCACCGGGACACCCATCTTTTCAGAGAGCTCCAATCCGACGATAGCCATATCGTAAGCCTCCTGCTGATTGGTCGGTTCCAGTACCGGGATCATGGCAAATTTGCCATAATACCTTGAGTCCTGTTCATTTTGGGAGGAGTGCATTGAGGGGTCGTCTGCCACTGCTATGATCATTCCGCCATTGATGCCGGTAATGGCAATATTCATAAAGACATCGGCAGCTACATTGAGGCCAACATGCTTCATGCAAACCACTGTTCGTTTGCCGGCAAACGACATCCCCAAGGCAGCTTCCATGGCCGTTTTCTCGTTGACAGACCACTGCCGGTGCAGATTTCGTTCGATAGCGGTTGCATTCTCCTGTATGTATTCCGTTATCTCGGTAGAAGGCGTGCCCGGATAGGCATATACGCCGGAGATGCCGCCATCAATGGCGCCCTGACCGATTGCCTCCACGCCCAACAATAATTTTTTGCTCATATCAATTCACGTACGCTTTTTAATCCTTTGCTTAAAATCCTTACCTGACTGATTTTCTCTTCAACCTACCCGGCTCTAAAACCGACATTTGAACCAACAGCCAAAAGCTATGCCCCAATCCTATCCCACAACTGCCGTAAACGGTTGATTGCAGCCAAATCTCCAAAGCGCTAAGAATTTATAATCAGAACTGCGAAAATAGTCAAAATTGAGCAAGCTATCCCATTTGAGGGACAACCTTTTTGACCTGAACAACACCATTTTTGATTGCCTTGCCGTAATGCAACAACTTGGAAAGCATTGCAACGCCTTGCTCCGTAAAGGCCTTCGTTTTATGGATGAATGTTTAAGCAGAGAAGAACCGGTCACAAATTGTGACCGGTTCTTCTCTTTGCTCAGACTTATCCATTTTGAGCAGTTTTATATCCTATCAATTTTCTTGGCTCGGTGGCTTTTTGATGCAATGAATCCAGTTTGTCGAGTAAAAACTTAAATGCCTGGTTAAGTTTTGCATCCAGTTTCAAAATTTCCTTTTTCAACTCCTGGTTCTCACTTAAAAACGCCCTGTAACGGGCAAAAGCACGCATAATCTCAATATTGATTTTGATTGCTTTGTCGGAATGCAGTACAGAGGAAAGCATAGCAACACCTTGCTCCGTGAAGGCAAGTGGATTGATTGATGAATGTTTTAGTGTAGCCAACCGGTCGCAATTTGCGACCAGTTCATCTCTCTCTGTATTAGTAAGTTCAAACATAAAATCTTCCGGAAAGCGTTCAACATTACGTTTAACTTGTTCTTTAAGCCTTTTAGTTGGAACATCATACAACATGGCCAAATCTGAATCTATCATTACTTTGAAACCTCTGTAGTGGAAAATGAGCGTTTCATATTCAGGTTTGATTAAACTATTCGCTATTTGATCTTTTGGGGCCTTCATTTGTTGATCCTTTTCAGTAAAGTTAAGGCAAAACCATCAGATTCAAGAATCCATTGATATTTATCAACAGAGCATAAATCATATTTAACTTTGTAAAAATATTTTAGCTTCGTTCAAATTTTGAAATCCAAGTTATCAAACTAAATATCTATGAAAACACAAGACTTTATCGATAGGGAAGATCTTTACGGCGCCCACAACTACCACCCGCTACCGGTGGTTTTGGAAAAAGGGGAAGGGGTTTTTGTCTGGGACGTGGATGGCAAACGTTATTTCGACTTTCTGGCCTCCTATTCTGCCGTTAACCAGGGACATTGCCATCCAAAAATCGTGAAGGCAATGGTCGAGCAGGCGGGTAAACTGGCCCTGACCTCGCGTGCATTTTACAACAATGTATTGGGCGAATGGGAAGAGTTTATGACCAAATTGTTTGGCTACGATAAGATCCTCCCGATGAATTCGGGCGCCGAGGGTGATGAGACCGCACTGAAACTGATCCGCAAATGGGCCTACAAGGTGAAAGGCATCCCTGAAAACAAAGCTCGGATTATCGTTTGTGACGGCAATTTCCACGGGCGAACTATTACCATTATCTCCCTGTCGTCCGATCCTGATTCCTATTCCGGCTACGGTCCGTTTACACCCGGGTTTGTCAAAATTCCCTACAATGATCTGAAAGCATTGGAGAAGGAGTTAAACCATCCTCATACTGCCGGTTTTTTGGTGGAACCGATCCAGGCCGAAGCTGGTGTCTTTGTACCGGATGATAATTACCTGAGGAAAGCAGCCCAATTGTGTAAAGAATATCATGTGCTGCTGGCTGCCGACGAAGTGCAGACTGGTTTGTGCCGGACCGGCAAAATGTTGGCCTGCGACCACGAAGGGGTTCGTCCCGATCTGCTGATTTTGGGAAAAGCGGCTTCCGGAGGGATGTACCCGGTCTCCTGTGTGTTGGCTGATGATGAAATTATGCTGACCATCCGGCCCGGCGAGCATGGCTCTACTTACGGCGGAAACCCTTTAGCGGCCAAAGTATCACTCGCGGCCATGAATGTGCTGCTGGATGAGAAACTATCAGAAAATGCCGAACGCATCGGGAAAATTTTCCGCGAGAAGATGAAGGCTTTCGATTCACCGCTAATTGAACAGGTACGTGGCAAAGGATTGCTCAATGCCATCCAAATCCATCCTGTCGATGGCAAACAGGCCTGGGACCTCTGTCTGGTAATGAAAGAAAACGGTATTTTAGCCAAACCCACACACGAACATACCATCCGGTTTACGCCGCCGCTGGTAATCACGGAAGCGCAGATGCTGGAAGCTATCGGACTGATTCAAAAATCGATGAGGGAATTTGTTTAAAATGTTCGTATTTACTGACATAACCATTAATGTTTGTTAATACTTCAAACGAAGGATCTATCCAAAAGTTTTCCCCAATACGTTAAAAAAATGTGATTTAATGCCCATTCCCGGATCATTGCAATGAGGTTTTAAAAGTTATATTTTGTTAACAGAGCTGACTTTTTCAACTTTTTCCTTCTATGAAGCATTACTTTTGTAGGCATTAGATAGGTTTGAAAGGATGTCAGTCAGAATACCTATTTTAAAACCAATTAAATAGATAAAAGATGAAAACTAGATTAATTGTTGTTTTGTTACCATTAGCTTTACTCGGAGCTTGTGTCAGTTCCAAAAAATTCACTGCACAACAAAACCAATTCTCCCAGGAGAAATCAGCACATGCTAAAACCCGGCAAGATCTTTCCGATTGTGAAAATCAGCGAAAAATCGGGGAAAATAAAATTGCTGACCTTCAGTCACAATTAACCGCTTTGAAAGATCAGAACTCTTTCCTTAAAGAAAATAACACTCAGGCGCTGAAACAATTGGAAAACCTTTCGGTCATTTCCAGCTCTCAGGCAGAAAGTATCAAAAAGTCGATGGAAAATATGGGCGTTAAAGACAACATGATCTATAGCCTGCAGTCGTCCCTGGCCCAACGCGACTCATTGAACATGGCCCTCGTGATGAACCTGAAAGGCGCCATCGGCAATCTCGACGACAAAGATATCAACATCAAAGTCGACAAGGGAGTAGTCTATATTGATATTTCCGACAAGATGCTTTTCAAGAGCGGAAGCTACAACATTACCGACCGGGCAAGCGAAGTTCTCGGTAAAGTGGCAACCGTACTCAAAAACCAGAAAGACATTGAGTTTATGGTTGAAGGCCACACCGATAATGTTCCTTTCAGCAGGGGCGATCTCCTGGACAACTGGGACCTCAGCGTTAAAAGGGCTACAGCGGTTGTCAGGGTATTACAAAACAAATACGGGTTGAACCCATCCATGATGACAGCCGCCGGCCGGAGTGAATACCAGCCAATAGGTCCCAATGATACAGTCGAAGGTAGGGCAGCTAATCGCCGTACCCGGATAGTGATCCTTCCACAGTTGGATCAATTTTTCAAATTGCTGGAAAGACCGGGAAGGTAAGGGATGACGGAGATGACGGAAAGAAAGAGGCGATGACTAGGAAGACTGGGACGACTAGTGTTGCGAAAACTTAATTTAGCAGCATATTCTATGGCTTAAAATGCCATAAAAACAGACAAAAAGAGATTATTTGATGTTTCATGATTATATTGTCACTACACTAGGATGACGGAAGGACCTGGGGACTGAAGGACTTGGAGAGGGAAGGACGGAAGATGTCACTCCCTGAGCCTGTCTAAGGGTGAAGTGAAACGGAGAAACAATGAAACGGAGCACTGGTCCCTGAGCGAAGTCGAAGGGCAAAAGAAGGAGTGTAGCCCGGGTCCCCGAGCGAAGCCGAGGGGAGTTGATTAGATGATGTGATAATTTGCTGATGGGATGATTAGCGGAGTGAAAATGCAAAAATGAGAAGATAGGATGGGTTTAGCCCCTTAATTTTTAGTTGTCAATTATTTATGGTCGTATATATTTTTTTATTGAGTCCGGAATTAGCTGATTGCCTTGGGTAGCGAAATTGTTTTTGGCCTTGTAGTTGGCAAACTGTTTTTGAAGTTGGTCATTCAGCTCGGGATTGTTTTCCGGTTCTATGTTGAGGTCAGGGTAGACCTTGTAAAGAGTGGATCCGGAAATAAAATGATCCCCGCTGATGTAGTCTGTTAGTTCACCGGTATTGCGTTTCAATGGATATTCATTCAGATTTCGGAAAGATGGATTGGTGTCCAGTCCATGCCCGATCCACGAGGTTTCCGAAGGAAGGGAGAGATGAAGCCGGTCTTTAAGCAGTGCCAGCAAAGATGGTGTCACATCATAATGGGTCACAATGGACGCAAAAGTATCTGCTTCTTTAAGCATTGGAGAGTAAATGACCAGCGGCACATGAAATCTGTCAAGCTGCGTACTGATAGGGATTTCAGGCATCCTGTGGTCGCCAGTAATGATGAAGATGGTGTTTTGGAAGCTTTTCATTTTGCCGATTTCCTGAAAGAAATACCTCAGCGCATCATCGAAATAGAGCATGGTCGCAAATTGAGGAACATACTGGCGGTTGTATTTTTTGAGATCCTCCGTTAGCTGTTGGTCTGCCATCCGTTTCTCAACAAGATCGTTGTAATGCTGCTGGTTAGGGACCAGAAACGGATTGTGCATGGAGAGGGTAAGCATCACATCGACCCTTTTCCCTGTCTCGTGGGATTTCAGGTCCGTCAGATATTTTTTGAAAATATCGAGGTCTCCGTATCCCCACGAGTATCCGTTTCTGTCGGAGGGAAGTTGTTTGTACTCCTTGCCGTAGTCATGGATCCCAATGATTTTTGAGGTTCCCTGGCGCCGAAGGAAGGGCTCCATGGCATCAAATTTAGTGTCGCCTCCATAGTAGAACGATGAGGTATAGCCTGCTCTGTTGATCAGGAGGCTGATCAGACTCAAATGATCGGGCATTTTGTCGCCCAGATCGGCAAACCCCTTTTCTCCAAATGGAAGGGATGCCAGCATGGACGGAAGCACACTGAAAGTACGGCCCGACGTGCTAAGGCAATTCTCCCAGTAGAGGCTTTTGGCCATAAGCGAGTCGAGGAACGGGGTAAAACTTCCGAGATAAGCGCCATCACCACAGTACGCCCTACCCAGACTTTCGACCAAAATGAAAACGATCGATGGGGCAGTGGTTCCTGGTTTAAAGAAAGGAGCCAGCACATCTGGTGTAGTCTCCTTGTGAAGAAATGGATAGTCCTGGCTCAAATAGGTGAATGGATTTCCCGTCCCTTCGGATTTCCCGGATTGCTGAACCAATGAATCGTTCAGGTTTGATAGATGAACGCTATCAGGGGTTATATCTGCTGCTACCTGAGTCTTGCTATTTAGCTCGAACTTGGATGATCCGTTCTTTTGGTTAAAATAAGTCAACATACTCCCACTGAAAAGATTGAATTTGTTAGCGGCAATGTTCATGCTGAACTCATTTTTATAATCAACCGGATCAGGGTTAAAGTCACTAATGGGAAATATGGCGAATAGCAGGGAAAAAATGTACAAGCTGATTACCAGATGCGGAACTTTAAAATAGTACTTCTTGTGGTAAAGGTACCAGGTAATCCCCAAAAAGACAAGGACAGGGGCAAAGGTTGTAAAGCTAAACTGACCCGAAGCTCCAACGGTTTGTTCGATTTCACCGGCTGAATAACCCAGCAAATCCGACCCTAACGGGATTCTGGTGGTCGCGAAATATTGCAGCAGTAATAGCTCTCCCGCCACGACCACAGCCGCGAAAGTCTCGAAAAAAATTCTGGCAGCCCTCAGGTTATAATGATCAATGAGAAGAAAAGGTATGAGTAAAATTGTTGATAATCTGATGGATAATAATAAATCAAACCTGATACCGTAGAGCAAATCGCTGGTGCTTCCGGCCGGGTAACCAGCCTTACCGGAGATAAACAGGATTTCATAAAACCTTACCAAGATAATAAGGAGGGTCATTAGCAAACTCAGCGAAATGAACCGTTTGAATGACTGGCGGAGCAGATATTGGAAAGGCGGTGTATGATTCATAGCACTGAATTAAAAAAATCTGGTAATTCCAACATCAAAGGTGTAATTCAAAACGTATCCCATGGCGGCAAACTCTTCATGGGCCAGGGAGAAGCCAATATTCGTCGTCCAGATTTTATTGAAAAGATGGTTGTATTCGACCCTTGCGGATTGCGACTTCAATTTCAGATAGCTGGAATTTACATCGCCATATCTTCTGTCGTCGGGCGAAACGCCATATCCCAGCCTCAAACCGATGTAATCTTCCGGATCAGCGAAATAACGGCGTGCCTGTATGGAGCCCGAAACCGAGGTGCCGGTGGAGGAAGGCGTCACAAACGACCTGAGTGAAATCCAGTAATTGCCAACATATTTACCAACCGTACCGGTGA
This sequence comes from Bacteroidota bacterium, assembly GCA_023488865.1. GTDB lineage: Bacteria > Bacteroidota > Bacteroidia > Bacteroidales > Prolixibacteraceae > CAINVV01. The sequence goes on from JAMDDG010000127.1 coordinate 13,115, forward strand.
TCATGTAGGTATTGGAGTTGGTGAAAAATAGCGCCCTCATTCCCAGCGAGCCCTCAAAAGCTTTGGGGAAGCTATGGTACCACTCAGCTCCCGATCTTACTTTTGGAAAGATCGATAGATTCGAGTAACCCGCGTTGAGATAGAGATAATTGTTTTCACTGAGATGCGGGTAGGCATCCATTTCGTACTGAAACCCTTTCGATCCAAACCTGTCGGCCCAATTGATCCGGCCGTAAATCGCTCCGATGGAAGTTTTCCGGCCATAGGAGAGTGCGGCCAGCTGCCATGGGTCTTTGTTCGATTTTTTTTCAAAGAGATCGTAGGTATAGGTGAGGCGAACCCTGTTTTTCATTTGGTCGATCCGGATTTCCAAAAGTTTTTTCCTGGCTTCGGCATTGGCCGGATTGATTTGCAGCAATGCTTCAAGCAGGCCGGTAGATTGTTTGTAATCAGCCATTGCATTTAGAATTTTGGCTTTTTTAAGCATAAAATGCTCGTCTTTCGCATTTTTTGCCAAAGCAATATCGCAATAGCGGATGGCATCTCCGTATTTGTTGTCCCAATACTGCACATCCGAAATGGCATCCAGGGCATCCCGATTCGTAGGTTCGCGTTTTAAAACTTCGGCGAGCGTTACCCTGGCAGAATCATATTTACTGTCCCAGGCATAGGTTCTGGCCATCAAAACTGCAACATCCGGATCAAAATCATTCGCCAGGATCTTTCGGCACATTTCCCGGGATTTCCCATATTCACCTTTAAATGCCAAATCTTTAGCTTCCTGGTAAGTTTGAGCCTGGCTAATGTTCCCCGAAAACATCAGCGTAAAAAGCAATGCAACCAAAAGGAACCGCTTTTTAAAATCGAAAAAAAATCGAAAAAATCTCTTAATACTATTTGCCATTGGATAGAAGATGAGTTATTCAGCTTTCAGGTATATAGTTCAAAATTATTAAATTAGTTCAATTAAATTACGCCTGACAGAAAAAATGAGAAGAAATAAGCCGGATATATTTATATTTGATCCCTTTGAAAAGGTTACAGGCAAAAGGCCCCCGGTATTGGGGAACGGTGGCTCAAACAGAATAACTGAAAATTTTGTATTTCGTATTTCCAATTTTCGATTAATAAAAAGCGGTTCGATCAGCCGGGAAGCTGTATTTGAAGCCAATAGCTAACGGACTAATAGCTAATTGCTTGAATTTATTTGGAAGATCTATCATTAATTTGGATAAAGAGGTATGGCAGAAATAGCAAGTAAAATTAGGAACGGCAGATTTGGGTTACTCTATTGGATTTTGGTGGTTTTTCTGCTGACTGCCTTTATTAGCAGGACCGTATTGCTGGGCTATTCTGCCCACGAAGTCGACCTGGGGATCCTTTCACTTTTAAAAGTCTATCTGCTTGGACTTTTCTTCGATTTGGTAGCGTTCTCTTATTTCATGATCCCCGTCGTACTCATTTTAACCTTTCTTCCTGATCGGTTTTTAAAAAAAGGGGTGCTGTATATTATCTTCTTTCTGGTTTTTTTTATTATCCTTTTTAACGGCATTTCTGAATATTTTTTCTGGGAAGAATTTGGGGTCCGCTATAATTTTATAGCCGTCGATTACCTCGTTTATACAACGGAAGTCCTTGGAAATATCAATGAATCTTACCCGATTCCCTTCCTGGTATCAGCCATCTTTGTGGTGGATATCTTCTTTATTTATCTCCTGATAAAAACCCGAAAATTAAAAGCTATCGCCGAAAGTAAAAGTACGGCCCGGAACAGGTGGATCGTTGGCCTGTGTCTGTTGGTCCTGCCGGTATTCTCGTATTTTACGGTCAACTATACCTGGGCTGAAAAGTCGGGCAACCGGTACAACAACGAACTTTCAAAAAACGGGATCTACTCTCTTTTTGCCGCATTCTTCAGCAATGAACTGGATTACGAAACTTTTTACGCCAAAAGGGCCAATCCTGACAATTTCAAAGAGTTAAACAGCCTATTGAAGAGTACCAATAGCATTGCCAAAGGCAGCAGCCCTTTTGATATTACCCGGCAGATCACCAATACCGGAGAAGAGAAAAAATACAATGTGATCTTTATTACCGTCGAAAGTCTGAGTGGCGAATTTCTTGAGTACATGGGCAGCAAAAAAGGAAAACTCACGCCAAACCTCGATACACTGGCAAATAAATCGATGCTCTTTACCAACTTTTATGCGGTCGGGACCCGGACCATCTGGGGATTAGAAGCTGTAGCGCTTTCCGCACCGCCCAAGCCCGGACAGAGTGTGATCAAGCGGCCCAACAATGAAAACATGTTTTCGATGGGCCAGATTTTCAAACAGAAAGGTTATGCCCTCAAATTCATTTACGGAGGTTATGGTTATTTCGACAACATGAATTATTTCTTCGGGAACAATGGCTTTTCCATTATCGACCGAAGCGATTTGGCCAAAGACGAGGTGACTTTTACCAATGCCTGGGGTGTCTGCGATCAGGATCTCTTAAACCGGGTATTGAAAGAGTCAGATGGTTCTTATGCCAGTGGTAAACCCTTCCTGAACCTGGTCATGACCACTTCCAACCACCGGCCGTTCACTTATCCCGAGGGAATGGTGGATATCCCTTCCGGGAAAAACAGGGAAGGGGCCGTGAAATATTGTGATTATGCAATTGGTGAATTTGTACGAAAAGCCCGTCAGAAACCATGGTTTAAAAATACACTGATCGTCGTCATGGCAGACCACTGTGCTGGCAGCGCCGGACAGACCGAACTTCCCTTTATGGACTACCAGATACCCCTGATTATATACAATCCGGGATTGATAGCTCCCCAAAAGATAGATAAATTGTGCAGTCAAATCGATGTCGCACCCACCCTTTTCGGATTGCTCAACTGGAGTTACGAAAGTAAATTTTTCGGGAAAGATATCGTCAAAATGGAACCGTCCGAAGAACGGGCATTTATTGCCAACTATCAAAAATTAGGGTATATCAAAAACGACCGGTTAACCATTTTAAGCCCGCAGGAAAAGGTGACCTATTACCGGATCGACCGGTTCAAAGGGACCATGGAGGTAGCTCCCAAAGATGAAGATTTGTTGAATGAAGCAATTACCTATTATCAATCCGCAAACTACGTCTACAAGAAAAAACTAAACAAGTGGAATTGATATGGGCATAAGTTTCGGTTCATTGGTTTCCCTTAGCAAAAAGGGTTTCCTCATCTTAGCAACTATGATTTGGCTCCCTTTGGCTTTATTTGCTGAAGGCAAGCGGGATACAACCATTGTGGTGAGTAGTAAAAAGGGGGATAAAATCGTAAAAGCCCAAATCTACAATTTGGATGCCAACAACCGGATGGTATTTTATAAACCAAAGAGCTTTGAATTTGTAACCAATGTTCCCTCCGACTTTGTGTCGTTGTACAAAACAACCGTCAAGAAATCCAATCTGGCAACCTTAGGGCTTGTCCTCGGCAGTACAGCTGTGCTGGTGGCTTTTGACCAGCCAATCACCGACGCCGTACACAGGTTTGGAAATTACATAGGCTTGGATCCTGCCCGAAATTTCAAAAGAATCTCTTTGAATATGGGCAAATCCAGTATTCCGGTGATGGATGTTCCGCAAAACCTGAATTCTGCCTTCTATTTTTTGGGAGAAGGGTGGCCGAGTATTCTCGTTGCAGGTAGTTATTTGGGATATGGGCTGATCGGGCATGATTACCGGGCGCAGCAGACCGCCTCCCAGCTGTTCGAAATGTTTTTCACCCTGGCAGTTACCGTTCAGTCGATCAAGCGGATAGCCGGACGAGAGAGCCCGTTTCAGGCGAGCCAACCAGGCGGCACCTGGCGTCCGTTTACCAATCCCGCCGTTTACCAGCACGACGTTTCGAAACACGATGCATTTCCTTCCGGTCATTTTGCCACGATCATGGCCACCATAACCATTATTGCCGGAAATTATCCCGACAAACCGTGGGTGAAACCAATCGGCTATTCGCTGATGGGATTGTGCGGCTTTGCCATGGTCCACAACGGGGTGCACTGGATGGGCGACTACCCGCTGGCTATTGCCATCGGATATGCAAGCGGCAGGATTGCATTGGCCCGTGGCCATCACAACGAGACCAAAACGGGAGCCCTCTGGGGAAAGAATGCTTCGCTGGTGCCCATCTCATTTGGCAATGGAGGTCTGGGATTTAGCTATAGTTATGCTTTTTGATAATTAGTAACGGCAGTAATGATTTGCTTATGGTTTGTAACTTTTATCCCGCGTTAATTTTGTATTTTCAATAGCTATTCAAGATCGTTTAGTTAACAAAATTTAA
>JAMDDG010000127.1:17848-26426 GCA_023488865.1 Bacteroidota bacterium
TACTTCAACAAATTTAGCTAAATAATTGATTTTTAGGTAGTGAAAATTGCATCCCCCAATTTTATTCAATTTTACCCGACCTTTGTTCCCTAAAACTCTCGAATCGAAACGAAATTTTTTGATACTTCAATTTCAAATCCCGGAATATTCACTTTTTTGAACTCTTCCCGTAAGCCGATGCTTCCCGGAAGGAATCACTATCTTTGAAAAAAATTTCAGGGAGAATACTGGTAACTGAGCAGGTATTCTTCTCAATTTAAGTTTTCTATGATTCGATTTGATAAAATAAAATTAAAGAACGGGCTAACAGTCATTGTGCATACCGACCGCAGCACTCCATTTGTTGCGGTCAATGTTTGTTACAACGTGGGATCCAAACACGAAGATCCAGGCCGGACAGGCTTTGCCCATCTTTTTGAACATCTCACGTTTGGAGGGTCCGCCAATGTCCCTGATTTCGATACGGCCGTTCAACGGGCAGGTGGCGCCAACAATGCCTTTACTTCCAACGATCTCACTAATTACTATATAACTCTGCCTGCCAATAATATAGAGACAGCTTTGTGGCTTGAGTCGGATCGAATGTTAGGTCCGAAATTCTCCAAAAAAGGGTTGGAAGTTCAGAAAAAAGTAGTGATTGAAGAGTTCAGGCAACGCAATCTGAATAAACCGTATGGTGATGTCTGGCACCTGTTGCGCGACCTGGCATACAAAGTCCATCCCTACCGCTGGCCTACCATCGGATTGGTTCCTGAACACATTGAATCAGCAACACTTGATGAAGTGAAGGATTTTTTCTTCCACCATTATGCCCCAAACAATGCTGTATTGGTGATTAGTGGCAACATTGCGTCATCAGAGGCATTTAAACTGGTGGAAAAATGGTTCGACGAAATACCCTCACGGGATATTGCACCTTATTCAGCCCTGCCGGAACCACCTCAGGAAACGGACCGGGAGATCACCGTCTACCGGGATGTTCCGATAGATACCTTTTACGTTGCCTGGCACATGGGCGCCCGTAATGAAAAAAACTTTTATGTACTGGATCTTTTGTCGGATATTCTTTCCAACGGCAGTTCTTCCAGGTTTGAAGTTAAATTAGTAAAAGAGCAGAAACTTTTTACCGAGGCGGATGCATACCTGTCGGGAGAAAATGAACCCGGACTTTTTGTCGCCACCGGAAAAGCTTCGCCGGGTATTGACATTCATTTAGCCAGGGAAAAGATGCTGGAAGAGATCATGATGACCGCCGAAACATTGATAACCGACTATGAATTGGAAAAGGTAAAAAACAGGGTGGAAGCCGATCTGTTGCTCAACGAGATTGGCTATCTGGAAAAAGCGATTCAACTGGCCTCTTTTGAAATAATGGGAGATGCCGCAGAAATTAACCGTCAGGGAGAAAAGTACCTGGAAATTACTGCCAAGGATCTTTTGGTTACAGCAAGCCAGCTTTTCCGGCAAGGAAACCGCAATACCCTCAACTACCTGACCAAACAAAATTATAAAAAATGAGCTCATTCAGACAGATAGCCCCTCCGGTACATTCGGTAGAAAAAATTGATTTCGTTGAACCTGAATATCAATTGCTACCCGGCGGCACCTCTTTCTTCACCCTTTACGGAGGGACCCAGGAGGTAGTCAAACTGGATTTTAGCTTCAAAGCGGGAACCTGGTACGAAACGGCCAAACTGGAAAGCATGATGGCCGCCTCGATGATCGCAGAAGGTACCGGCAGCAAAACCGCCCGCGAAATTGCCGACCGGATTGACTTTTACGGGGCCCAGCTTAGCACCATCCCTTATTACGACAACAACTACGTATCCCTTTTATCTTTGAAGAAACACCTTCCCCATCTGCTTCCGTTGCTTGCCGAGATTGTTCAGGATGCTTCATTTCCCGAGCACGAGTTTGAGATAGTCCGGCAAAAACGCAAACAAAGGGCGCAGGTTGATGCCGAGAAAGTCGGACTGGTTGCCCAGCGGAATTTTCTGCGAATGCTGATGGGTGACAGGCATCCCTATGCCCCCGTTGCCTCGCCCGAAGCCTATGACCACGTGACCCTCGAAGGGGCAAGAGACCATTACAAGCGGCACTATTACTCAGCCAATGCGACTCTTTTTGCCTCCGGGGATGTTGACGATGAAGTGAAAAAAATGATTGAACTGAATTTTGGCCCGGGATGGGGTACCCCCTTCCCATACAAAAATGACCAACCTCCGATCAAAAGCGCTTCGGAAAGAAGAATCTTCCTTGAAAGGGATAATGCCAACCAGAATGCGGTCTCCATCGGCAAGAGGGTGCCAACCCAACACCATCCCGATTCTGCCGGCTTAAAATTGCTTACCACGATATTTGGAGGCTACTTTGGCTCCCGATTGATGAGCAACCTGCGCGAAGAGAAAGGGCTTACCTATGGCATCCATGCATCTGTGGTCTCGTTCGTGCGGGACGCCATCTTTATGATCCATGCCGAGGTAACCGCCGAAAAAACGGAGGAGGCCATCAAAGAAATTTTTTATGAAATGCAGCGCATGCGCGACGAACTTGTTCCGGAATCCGAACTGGAGCCTTTGCGCAGCTTCCTGTTAGGCAGAATGCTCGAAGATTTTGACGGTCCGTTTGCACGAGCACAAAGTTTCTCATCCCTGTATGAAGCCGAACTGGAGGTTGGCTATTTCGACCAAATCATCCATGCCATCAAAACTACTACGCCCGAACAGATCAGGGAACTCGCACGCACTTATCTTGATCCGGAGAGTATGTACATAGTTGCTGCCGGAAAAAGATGAGACGAGGGGACGAGGGGACGAGAGGACGAGAGCCCTGATGTGGCGTTCGTCCTCTCGTCAAATTAATTTCCCCTGCCAAGAGTCGCGTTCTGCCAACAGTTTCTCCACTTTGGCCACAAATTCGTTGTTCTTCAATCCCCAGTTCGGAGCTATCACCATGGTTGCAGGGGCGGAACTAACAAACCGCTGGACAATAATATCCGGGGAAAGATGCTCCAGAAAGCGGACGGCCAGATCGGCATATTGCTCCATTTCAAACAGGTTAAATCCGGCAGGATTCTTCCTGTATTCCATGGCCATACGCGTCTCTTTGTGGATCTGGAGCTGGTGCAGTTTGATACTTTGGACCGGCAATCCCGACAGGGTTTCCGCATAACTGATAAAATCAGCATCCGTATCCCCGGGAAGGCCCAAAATCAGGTGTATGCAATTGTCTATTCCCCTCCGGGCGATGCGGTGAATGGCCGCTATCGAATCCTGCACCGTGTGACCGCGGTTGATCCGCTGCAAGGTCTCCTCTTTGAAACTTTCGACGCCTAATTCAATGGAAACATAACATCTTTTTGAAAAGTCTTCGAGCAGATCGAGCACCTCCTCACTAAGGCAATCCGGCCGGGTGGCAATCACCAGGCCAATCACGTCGGGATGGCGAAGCGCCTCCTCGTACGACTGACGGAGAATTTCAACGGGGGCATAAGTATTGCTGTAAGCCTGGAAATAGGCCAAGTAACGCATTGTTGGATATTTGGCCGAGAAGAATCCGATCCCGCTAAGCAACTGGTCGGTTATGTTTTTCTCCAATCGGCAGTATTCCGGACTGAAACTCTTGTTGTTGCAATAGGTACAACCGCCAACGCCGCGCGAACCATCCCTGTTTGGACAGGTAAATCCGGCATCGAGCGATATCTTCTGCACCTTGCCTTCAAACCGCTTCTTGAAATAGACAGAATAATCGTTGTATCTTTTGTCACTTCCCCATGGGAACTCTCTCTGAATCATCGTCCTCATTTTGATGACAAAAATAACAGAACCGTTTGACTTTAATGAACATTGGAATGTGTATAAAATTAAACTAAATTTAGGATGAAACGTTTTTCTGGTGCGCTTCGTTTTCCTATATTCATCCTATCGAAAATTGTAAACCGAAAACCATGTTCACAGCGACAGATCAGGAGCAAATCCGGGCAAGAGGGGGAAGCCTTCCTGAAATTTTGAATCAGATTTCCCATTTTGAAAAGGGGTTTCCTTACCTGAAAATCGTTGACGTGGCAGCCATTGGAAATGGAATTACCCGTCTTTCTGAAGATGATTGTTCCAAAATGGTTTCTTTTTACGAATCCCAGCTCGAAAAAGGAGTGGTGTCGGTTAAGTTTGTGCCAGCCTCAGGCGCTGCCAGCCGGATGTTCCAATCCCTGTTTTCTTTTCTGGGGGAAGCTTCTACCAATCAGGAAGCAGAACTCCTGCTTGGCAAGGAAAAACACAAAAGTGTCAGACAATTTTTTGACCAGCTCTCCAAATTTGCCTTTTATCCGCTTGTTTTGGAGAAACTCGGCACGCTCTCCGACCCGCAGGGAAAGATGAAATACCTCGAAATATTGCGCGCGGTACTTTCCCCGAAAGGGTTAAATTACGGTTTTCTGCCAAAGGGACTGCTCGATTTTCACAGCTATGCGGGCCTTAGCCGGACGCCCGCCGAAGAGCACCTGGTAGAGGGTGCGCTTTATGGAACTGATGCACAGGGAGTCGTGCGGATCCACTTTACGGTTTCGCCCGAACATCTTCCATTTTTCAAGAAGAAATGCGAGATGGCAGCTTCCATTTTTGAAGACAGATATGAAGTAACCTACGATATCTCCTTTTCAGAGCAAAAACCATCTACCGATACCATCGCGGTAGACGAAAACAATGCGCCATTCCGCACCACAGAAGGAAAATTGTTTTTCCGTCCGGGCGGTCACGGTGCGCTGCTCGAGAACCTTAACGACCTGCAGGCTGACCTGATTTTTGTCAAAAACATCGACAATGTAGTTCCCGACCGGTTGAAAGACGAGACCATCAAATACAAAAAAGCTTTGGCCGGGTTTCTGCTTGAACGCCAGCAACAAATATTCGGCTATCTGCGCCAACTTGAAAACCCTGATCAACTGACAGATGCACAAATTGTGGAGATGTTGCAATATCTTGAACAGGAATTATCAACATTACCTACCGGGAAGGCCCATTTTACAGACAGACCATCAAAGATCAACTACCTGAAAACAAAGCTTAACCGTCCGATCCGCATATGCGGGATGGTGAAGAACGAAGGCGAACCGGGTGGCGGGCCATTTTGGGCCATCAGCTCCGACGGAACGACCACGCTTCAGGTGGTCGAGAGCAGTCAGATCGACCTGAAGAATCCCGGACAGGCCGCTATTGCTGCCCGTTCCACCCATTTCAATCCTGTTGATCTGGTTTGCGGCGTTCGCAACTACATGGGAGAGAAATTTTACCTTCCGGATTTCAGGGATCCGGAGACCGGCTTTATCTCCTCCAAATCGAAAGACGGAAAACCACTTAAAGCCCAGGAACTTCCCGGACTTTGGAACGGGGCCATGTCCGACTGGATTACTTTTTTTGTGGAAGTCCCTCCTGTCACTTTCAATCCTGTCAAGACGGTGAATGACCTTTTAAGGGCAGAACATCAACCACTTTAAACCATTTTGATTAACTTTGTACCGATATTAAGACGTTAACTATGATGAGGGAAGAATCCGGGGATAATTTTGACAGCAAAGAATTTGCCGCAGTTTTGAAGCGTTACAAGCAGATGCTGACAGAGCAACGCACGGAATTTTTTGATGTTGCCGAATTTGAATTTATCGCCGATCAGTATATCGATAAAAGTCAGTATTCCAATGCGTTGCAAGCATGTGAAATAGCGCTCCGGCAGCATCCCAACTCTATTATCGTTAAGATTAAGAAGGCACAGATTTACCTTTCCCAGCTGAAGTTGCCCAAAGCCATTCATTTGTTAAAGCAACTCGAAGAGCTGGAGAATACCAATCCGGATGTGATGATGATGCTGGGTACCTGTTACAACATGAAAGGGGAGCACCACAGGGCCAACGAATACTTCAAAAAAGCAGAGCAATATTCATTCGAAGATAGAGACGAATTACTCTACAACATAGGCATTTCCTTTATTCAAACCGGAGCTTACCAGGAAGCGCTTGCCTATCTGCAGAAGGCGCTCAACGAAAATCCGGAACATGAACCCGTTTTGTACGATCTTGCATTTTGTTACGAAAAGGTAGGAAATGACCAGAAAGCGATCGAATATTACAACAAATACCTCGATATCGATCCCTTCTCCGAATCGGCCTGGTACAATCTGGGAATCATTTATAACCGACTGGAAGATTACCCACAAGCCATTGATTCCTACGATTTTGCCCTGGCAATTGATCCTAATTACTCGGCTGCCATCTTCAACAAGGCCAACGCTTTATCTTCGATAGAACGTTTTGAGGATTCCATCTCAGCCTACCTCGATTATCTGAGGCTGGACCCTGATTCGGTGGATGCCCATCTCTACCTGGCTGATTGTTACTTTCAATTAGACGATTTTGAAAATGCAGGATTGTATTACGATAAAACCATCCTCATCGAACCCAACAGTTCGGATGGTTGGTTCGGTGCAGGATTGGTAATGCTGATCAACGACCGTCCAAAAGAGGCAGTTCCGTTGCTGAAAAAGTCTTTGGAGATCAATCCTGATTGTGCCGAATGCTGGAATGCCTTGGGCAAAGCTTTTGCCGCTCTTGATAAATTTAAAGAGGCGAAATCCGCCTACAGAAAGACACTCGAACTCGACGACGAAATACCCGAATACTGGCTTTCTTACTCCGATCTGCTTTTTAACAACAATCTTTTTGAGGATGCTGTGAAAATACTGGAAGATTCAGAGGATTCGGAAGCATATTGTGCCGCCATCATGTACAGACAGGCCGGGTTTTACATCTTCGTCGAAAATTTCGACCTTGCCAAAGAAAAACTAGGAATGGCATTGACGGAAGATTATGGCGCTCACGTTGATTTTCTGGAAAACTTCCCAACTTTCCAGTTGTTGGATTGGGTTAACGAGTTGATTGAAAAATATAATCGCTCCGACGAAGGGTTGGAATAAAATCTCGCCAAAATAGAGTTTACCTGACGCAAGAAACTTTTGGCTATCAGATAAAGGTTAAAAGCTAATAGCCTGAAATTATGCCGAAGTTAGCTGCAACAAAAAACAACCGCTAAAAGTCTCATTACACTGATTTATTGATAAATTTGTGTCATGGAAAATGTGAATAGACACGAGGAGTGGTATTTTCAATCTGACTATGACTTGGAAACGGCAGCTGATATGTTAAAATCCGGAAGGACCGTCTATTGCATTTTCATGTGCCATTTATCTTTAGAAAAAGCATTAAAAGGATTATTGATAAAGAAAAGGCAGGAATTCCCTTCAAAATCGCATAGCCTAATTTATTTTGTCGACAAATTAGAACTGGAACTAAGTGACCCTCAATTCGAATTCTTATTTATGCTGAACAAGATATCAGTACCAACCCGATACCCTGAAGATTTAAGAAAACTGTTCTTAGCTTACACAAAAGAACGAACCGAATCAATTTTGCATCAAACCAAGGAAATTCAGTTATGGATAAAGAAACAGTAGACGAAGTGATTGATTTCTTGAAGCAATCACTTATTAAACATGGCATTAGCGTTGATTCAATCGCCTTATTTGGCTCTGCGCTTAATGGTAATATGGATAAGGATAGCGACATAGATTTAATCATAATATCATCCGATTTTAGAAATCTGGATATGTTTGAAAGAGCCATGATGACGATGAAGCCTGAAACTGACACGCTAAGGAAATATAAAATCCCAATGGATGTAATTAACTTATCTCCAGAGGAGTATAATGAATCAAACTTGAAGATGTTTTACCAAACTAAGATTGTTGCATAAAATTTACAACAGCCAACGTAGTTTAAGATGCAAAAATACGGACTGATCGGCTTTCCCCTTTCCCACTCATTTTCGAGAAGATTTTTTACGGCTTATTTTGCGGATAACGCAATTGACGCTGAATATCTCAATTTCGAAATCAGCGATATTTCCTTGCTACCCTCTGTAATTCACGAACACCCCGAATTGACCGGGTTCAATGTCACCATTCCCTACAAAGAGGTTGTAATTTCCTACCTGGATAGCTGTGATCCCAACGCAGCCGCCATTAAGGCAGTCAACACCGTGAAGATTGACAGGTCGAACGGAAAAATTCAACTCAAAGGATTCAATACCGATCTGATCGGCTTTCGCGATTCGATCCTTCCCCTGTTGAAACCTCATCACCGCAAAGCGCTGGTATTGGGTACCGGTGGAGCATCCAAAGCAATTGTTGCAGCATTGAAGGATCTTTCCGTTACCCCCCAATTGGTTTCCAGGGAAGCCAAGTCCGGGATCTCTATTTCGTATGCCCAGCTAACCAAAGAGATCATGGAAGAATTCACGGTAGTAATCAACACCACCCCGCTCGGCACCTACCCAAAAACAGAAGGATATCCCGATATTCCTTATGAATTTCTGGGTAAAAACCACCTGCTGTTCGACCTGGTTTACAATCCTCCGGTCACCCGATTTCTTCAAAAAGGGGCAGATAGAGGCGCCACCACTAAGAATGGTTCGGATATGCTTGAGCTGCAAGCCCTTGCTGCGTGGAAGATTTGGACGGAAGAATGACTTGG
>JAMDDG010000439.1 GCA_023488865.1 Bacteroidota bacterium
GCAAGTTTTTTCCATTCTTCTTCGCCATAGACCCCGGCTTTGGCGTAATCAAAAGGGACAAAACCAATTTTTCTGGCCACTTTCAGGCTTTTAAAGTGGAAATCAAGGTTTCGCGGATCTTTAAAGAGTGGATCGGCCACCAACGAATGCTGGTCTTTTCCCAGTTTCTGCCATTCCCTGAAACTCCTCTTTTCCCCCTTTAAATGTTCTTCCTGCTCAATTGGCGTTGGTGCCATTAGTCTTAGTTTATTCCATCCGTCAGTATCCAGTCCATGAAAGTCGGGCTGCGAAGTCCGGGTATCCCAATAGCAATTATAATCTATCTCCGTTATGGCCTTTAACCATTTGTCTTTCCCCATACTTTGGTATAAAACGCCTTTATTGAAATAAACAATATTGTGGACAAATGACAGGGATTTATGTTCTTCTACCGTGGTAAATTGCAATTCCGACTGGATATTAAACGCGAAAATGTTGTTTCGAACGATATTTTCTTTTCCATAATTCTGATGGAACCCTGCATTTTTACAATTATATACCAGGTTGTTTTCCATTACGATGTGGGATGAAGCCCCATCGCAATACAAGCCCCAGCCTCCATAACGAAATGAATAAACATGATCAATGACATTATTGCCCACGGTTGTGCCTTCCGACTGTCCCAGGGTATATACACCTCCCATATCATTTAGTTCGCCCCATCCAAGATGATGGATGTGGTTGAATGCTATCTTGTTTCGTTTGGAAGGGCTGTAAGTATAATCCCATACCCAGCCAACTGAAACCCCTGAATAGCGAAAATCAGCAATATCATTGTGTGAAATGGTATTATCGCTTCCCTGATGGATAATTACCCCGACAGCGCTGGGGAACACATTACCACCATGCTGGATGATGTTATTATCAACCGTGATGTGGTTTACAATTTCTGAACTGTCCGGATTAATTTCGATCTCGCCAATCTTCACGCCACCCGCCCCAAGGTCGTACAGGTGGCAATGTTGTACTATACAATCCGAAGATCCCTGCCGGAACCAAATGGCATTCGACCCGGTATGTGCTATCTCACAATTTTGGAACCCGATGTGTTTTGCATGGTCAAGGGTAATTGCCGCCTCCAGATAAGATGCCGCCTGTATAGCTTCATTGCCCCGGGCAGGTGTATGATACCCGGCTACCCTGAAACACAGGTTTTCAAAACGGATATGTTCCACACGTTTGCCCGTGGCCTGGTCCCCTTCAACCACGAGAAACTTTTCAGTGACAGGGGCAATACATTCCGTATTGTCGATGGTTTCACCCGGGTATGGGATATAATACAAATACCCGTCCCGTGCCAGGTACCATTCGCCGGGGGCATCCAGCGCTTTCCGGTAGTTCTCTACGACATAGCGGTTTGCAAAATTTATTCGGCCCCAGAACCTGCTCCCTTTCCCAGTAACACAAAAGGATGTGTCTTTGCTGCTGAAAGATTGAATGGGCGTTCTTGTTACATCCCAGTCATGGTAGAAAACCACCAAAGCATCATCCAATTCCGTTTGATCCAAGTCAAGGAACCCTGCATCAGAAGGGAAGATTTTAATTTTTTGGACAGCAAGAGAGCTTGGGTTATCGTCAAATCTTATTTTTTCGACGTTTTTTACAAAATAAAACCCACCACGATTAGGGGTTTGGGCCCTGAACCGGCGCTCACCATTAACATACAGTTGCTCAAAATAAAACCCAAACCGTGCTACTTCCGGAACAAAAACGCGCCAAAGGTTTTTACTTACCGCTTCAAACCTGTTCAGTTTCATGCCTCCATAAAACACGGGCCGGTTTACAGCGCCGGCAGTGAAGATAACCGGGCTTTGGGCTGTTCCACCGTCCTGCCCGGTAAGCCTCAGTGGTTCCTTCATGTAATAATCCCCCGGTAAAACATAAACATAAACCGTATCGGTCAACTGTTTTTGTTCGCTGAGCTGACGTATCCTGTCACGGGCGCCTGCAAGTGAAGCCAGTGGCTGTTCCCTGGTACCGGTATTCCGGTCGTCCCCCTTCGGGGAAACATACACCCATTGTTTGGCCGATAAGCCGTACATACTAAAAATTAATACTATAAAAAGAATAAAACTTTTTTTCATCCGTAAATAATTTGTTTTAAAAGGCCGGATGGAACTCGCAGTGGAATTTTCATCCGTGTTTGTGTTTAGCGAACATGCTCGTTTCATGATTCAATAATTTTCAATAATATTTATAAACCCTTGACATCCAACTTTATTTTCAATACGGGGTATATGGCTCTTTTCCCCTTTTTGGGTGCCCACCAGGCAACGCCTATTGAATTGATGAACAATCCGTTCACCGCCAGCTTTAGCATATCCTGAAGGGCAGGGGTCCACATAAAGCTTTAAGATTTTCATACGGTGTGCAGGAAGGAATTTCGCATCCGGCATTGACCATATATGGATTCCCAACCAATTGATAGTCACCATTGATTTTTTCCCTTATGGATTCAGGGGTTCCGAAAAGAACGCCTTTTACCGGGTCAATGTTTCCGGCAATTGTTATTCTTTTAGGGAGCGCTTTTCGAACCTCTGCCAGGTTTACCATATGATCAACATCTATGATATCAATGTCCAGCATTGAAATTCCCGGAAGAAGATGCGTAATATTACCACAGATATGAAGTTTCACATATGCCCCCACATCCTTTATGGCCCGTATTAATTTCATTTCGCGGGGTAATATCAGGTTCTCATATAGATCAGGCGGAACCTGACTTGCTATAGCATCGCCAATACCGATCGTGTCCGCCCCCGCATCTACCTGCGCTTTAGCAAATGCGATACCAACTTTGAGGCATTTATCCATGATTTCGCAAGCAAAAGGTTCGTCGATAACTAAATCCACGAGAAAATTACTCACGTCACGAAGCGTTGCTGCACCTGATGCTGGTCCTTCAATCCAGCCAAGTACAGAATATTCATCTCCAAATTTCGCTTTATACAACTTTATTGCATTTATTCTGTCGAGCATCCGTTCAGATTTTAAAGGATCCGGCTCCAAAAGTTGGCTCATGTCATTGCAATTACTTAGTGGATGGGTACTATGAGGAGGAGCATCTTTCATGTATTCTATCCGGGAACCAAACCCATGTGTTTCACGGTACGGATCTGATATACAGCTTAACTGATCAATTCCAAAATATTTTGCACACTCTTCGTTCGATTTGACCAACGATTTAAAATCGGATGCAAAACAGGCGTAGTCTGACCCTATGAATTCAGCTGCAAACTGCATCAAAATCGGGGTTCGGGGTACAAAATCCACTTCCTCACCTTTTATCATTCCAATATATCTTTCAAATGAGTTCATAGTTTTTTATATTAAAATCTCCTTTCTCTCTCATTGCTTCGGAGTAATTAATATCGGCCTTCGTCCATATAATTATTACTAATGTTTCGCACTTAGCCCAAATAGGAGCTGTGGCACCGGGACCGTGCCGGTTGTTGTTTCGTTCAGGATAGGCCGGACCGATCCGCCCTTGATCAGTTCCATCCTTTGGTTCACCTGATCGGAGGGGACCATCACGCTATTCACGAGCATGCCTGAAATTTTCGGTGTTAAACCAAGCGGCATATCGTTAGAAATGCAGTTGATAAAAAACACTTTCACATTGTTGGCCCCTGGCCTGAGAATTGTGGCCCCGGCAGAACCATCGCGATCGAAAGAACACCCTTCGGCCGAAACCGGGCCCTTGAACATGGCCACCCCGGCGCTGCCTGCCCTGAAGCGGCACGACACAAAGGAGAGCGGTTGATCGTTGCTTACAACCGCAGTTCCGCCGTTGTTGATAAAGTCGCAATTGGCAAAGAAAGCGCTCTCATAGCTTGTCATCGCTGCGACGCCCTCCCTGTTATTCCCGAATCTACAGTTGACCCACGCGTTCAGGTTGCAGCTCCGGTTCCCGGGCAGGTCCATGGCAATGCGGTTGTCCGCGAACTGGCACCTATAGAACAACACTTTATCCATGTACATCATCGTGGGTGTCTCACCGTTGACCCCAGGTGCGATATACGCGGGATCCACTTTCTGTTTCCACCCCGCATCGCAGTTAACAAAATTCAGGTAAGACACGAAAATATTGTCCAGTCCATAGATCTGGTCCATAAATATCCCGGCCACGGACATGTCGCGGAAGGTCACATCATTAAAGTAGCAGGCAGTATATTGGGCATGGACATCATAGGGATTGCCCTTTGAATTCACTCCCGGGGTTCCGTCCGGATTCAAGGCGCGGATAGGGTTCCCCGCCGCTGTTTTTGTACCGGTGCCGACAGGTTCGAAATGGACCCCATTGGCGCCTCCCTGAAGCGTGAGGCTTGCCAGGATGATTTTTCTCCTCGGGAGGAACTTGGCGTCTTTGTCGTTGGCGACAATCATGTCAAGTTTGCCGTTCATCGCGATGATCGCCGTTTTATCGGCGCCGGCGCCGATAATTCCCCCGTCAGTTTTCACTTTCAACGGCCGTGAAATGTAGTAGATGCCCGCGGGCAGGCGCGCCACCCCGTTGGCATCGATCAGCCCCTGGATGTAACCGGTGTTATCGGGCTTCCCCGCCAGGTTTTGCTTCCAGGCAGGCCCGGCGGGATCGGGAATAGTGCCGTAGCGCGGCGCTTCCCAGGGTTTGCCTGGCCGCTTGCCGGTGACCATGGAGGAAAGCATTGCCTGCTGCCCTGCCGTTAAGCTGCTTTGCACCGTTCCGTTCACCTCGAAATCCGCGCTACCGGCCTCGAATGCCTTGGCGCGGAAGGCATTATCCGCCTTGTCATCGTATACCCTGGGGGAGGGGCTATTGACCATGAGCGACCGGAGGTTACCTGGACGGAGCACATAATCTGTCCCGCTACGGTCTGGCCGCATGACATTATTGTATATCTGGAACTCATCGGCAGCCACATCAAACGCGGGGGTGGGATACGGACGGAGATTGCCCCCGTTCATGCTGAAGAGGCGCAATGTGCCCATGTTCCCGACTTTGAATAGTGCGGCACCGCCTGTCCCATTCCAGTTCCAGGATTCGGAATCCACACCTACAAATGTCAAATCGCCCTGATTGTTGATGTTGGTAGCATCGCCCCCAGGGGTGAGAAAATTTTTCCACAGGAAAACATTGCCGTAGGAGTTCCGCGCTGAAGTGCGCCACGCGGGATCCCCCAGCATGACCAACTGATCAGAATACGAATGAGTCTTGGTGCGGATGAAGCGATTATTGCGCATGAAACCGCTAACGCTGTTGTCGATGTGGATCTGGCCGTCGATGTGCAAAAACAGATTGTCCTGCAGCGTGCCTCCATCGACCGTGATGTGGCCGATCAGGCGTTCAATCACGTTGCCGCTTGTAATACGGGGGGAGGCTGGAAAGGTAACCCCTGCCTTCACCGTAACAGTGCTCAGCAATGCGCCCGTTGTCCCGGGCGCCACAATGACGGGAGGGATGCTGCTCCCCACCGGATCGCCGTAGAGCTGATATCCGCTCTTGAGCGTGACCGTGCTATTCGGGACAGTGTAATCGCCGTTATCCAGCACAACTACCTGATGGGCATCCAGCGCCTTTTGTAGGTCCGCCTTCCCGGTGACCGGCAGGCGGTAAGCGTTGCCAGGGACCATCGGTGATTCAAGTGGTTGAAATGATTGGGCCATAAGAGGCCCGCCTATCATAAAAATTGTGCAAAAAAAGAAAATTTTCATCCGTAAATAATTTGTTTTAAAAGGCCGGATGGAACTCGCAGTTGAATTTTTATCCGTGTTTGTGTTTGGCGAACATGCTCGTTTCATGATTTTTCAAGATTTAAGTAAATAGATTCATAGGGTTCCTTTCCAGTTATTTTTTATCACCGCTTTATCAAATTTTTTCATTAGTCCCGGATCTAACTCAGCAAGTTTTTTCCATTCTTCTTCGCCATAGACCCCGGCTTTGGTGTAATCAAAAGGGACAAAACCA
>JAMDDG010000323.1:0-1612 GCA_023488865.1 Bacteroidota bacterium
ATTCAGTTTTAGTCTCCTTGGTCATTTGGATGTGCCCTAAGCGTTAAAATATTACGGTTTCTGCGACCAGACAGGTTTGGATTGGAGTATGTCAGGATAAACGGGGCAACTTTCGATATGCGCACCAGGCAAATAACCTGTGCTTAGCAGAAACTCGTTGACGATTTCACCACCTGTAAACTTAAAGGTTTGTTTGAACAGCTTCATCCATGCCTGTAAGGAGAGGGGATGGTGATGGTCCAGCCAATCTTTGAAGGAGCCAAATTCTTTTTGCAGGCGCAGGATTACATTGGCGTTGTGAATAGTGGCATCGATCTTTAAGCGATTGCGGATAATCCCTGCATCAGCTAACAACCGTTGCCTTTCGGCTTCCTGGTAAGATGCGACTTTCAGAATGTCAAAATGTTGGAAAGCTTTTTTGAAGTTTTCCTGTTTGTTCAAAATCGTCGTCCAGCTTAAACCTGCCTGAAAAATCTCCAGTACCAGCCGCTCAAACAACTCATTGTCATCCGCAATCGGAAAGCCGTACGCAGTGTCGTGATAGATACAATGGACATTTGTTTTGTCCATATAGGTGACTGCTTCACAATAGGTTTTGGGCTTTTCCATGGTTTTTTGAAAAGATGTTTTTAATCCGGAATTTGCTTGTTTAGATTTTTGGTGGTTTTTGCGGCAGCAAAGGAACGCATTTTCCCTTTACATCCCAAAGTGTTTGAAGCTTTCATAGACAAAAAATACCGGCCAGACCATTGCTTTCAAAAAACCAACCACACCGATCCAGAAACTGGTTGCGTGTGATATAAAATAAATGGCCGCTCCAATAAATCCCAATCCGTACATTGCCCCGGATTGCGCATTTCCCTGAATTTCTTTTTTCATTTCTTTGGATTTTTAAGTTGATAATTGGTTATAAAAATATAATTTCTTTTTGTTGCTGTCTTAACACATTTGGCGGTTAATTGTTAGTTGACTTGAATCGAAATTGACATTAGCGTGGAATCCTCTTCTTTAAATGAACAGCTCTATCTCATTCAAGGTATTGAAATTTGCAAACATATTTGGATATTTCACCAGCAAATGATCTGTTTCCAGATAATGAACACTACAGGTTGTGAGAATTTTATGCAAAGCCAGATTTCCGGCTAAAACGGCTTCTTCAAAGATTTTCCCTAAATCCCGGTGGTAAAGTCCGGCCAACGGTTCGGATATCCCATTGTGAACAGGGATCACAGCCTGACAGTCACTTGTCCTTTCGAGTAAACCGTCGATTAATTCCGGCTCAAGGAAAGGCAGGTCACAGGCAACTACCAGGTTCCAGGAGGTTTTCGACTGTTTTAGCGAAGCGGCCAGTCCGGCAGCCGGACCTTGTCCTGTGATGCTGTCGGGCACCAGCTCCAGTCCGAATGGAAGATAATCGGGGTTGCCCGAACTGATTAGTATCTGACCGGCATACCTTGACAACAGATCAATCCCATATTGGATAAACGGTCTACCGCGAAACATCACCAATCCCTTCTCGCGTCCCATGCGGCTGCTTTTGCCACCGGCCAAGACGATTCCTGTTATTTCAGACCTATCCATTTGATTTGGATTAATTGAAGGTGAAAGCTGA
>JAMDDG010000323.1:1852-5960 GCA_023488865.1 Bacteroidota bacterium
TCCCGGAAAATAGGGTTACAAAAAGATCTTTGTTTCTATCCATACAAGGAAGTTGACCGTTTTATTTGTAAATGTAGAAAATATTCCGGGATTGACGGCAAAAGAGATCTGTTTTTTTTGGTTGTAAGTGCGTGTTAGATAAGTGAATGTTTCTGGTTTTCCTCAAAACTGTCGGGGTGACTAAGAGTGACGGGGTGAGTTTGATGGGTTCATGCCGAATTAGAAGTCAAACTTCACCCTTTATCACATGCATAAAAATAATTTTAAAATATGTTGCAACATATAATGTTTATACATATATTTGCAAAAATTTTAATAATTAAAAAACAGATGGATACAAAAACGTTGTTTAACGAACGTCGTTCAGTCAATTATTTTGACAAGGACAGGGATATTGATGAAAAACTGTTGAAAGAGATTGTAAATATGGCAGTGCTGGCACCCTCAGGTTTCAACCTTCAGCCATGGAGAATCATTGCCGTCAAAAGTAAACAGGGCAAACAGAAACTTTTTGAACTTGCCAACAAGCAGGAAAAAGTAACAGATGCTGCTTATACATTGATCGTGGTAGGTAACAAAAATGGCTATGACGACAGCAACCCCGTTTGGGATGAAATGCTGCAAAGTGTTGGAGGGAAAACCGAAATGGTAAATGGGGCCAAAAAAGCCGCTGCATATCTCTATGGTACAAGCGAGGAACGAAAAATTAAATTTGCCGAAAGCAATGCCGGTTTACTCGCTATGTCACTGATGATTGCAGCAAAAGAATTCGGAGTGGATTCGCATCCCATGAGTGGTATCGATTTCGATGGTATACACAAAGAGTTTGGTTTAAAGGAGGGCGAATCAGTGGTTATGCTCATTTGTCTGGGCTATTTTGATACTTCCAAAAAACTTTATCCGCGCAGACCGAGACTGTCTTTTGAAGAAATAACTACAATTGTCTAATATACAGGTTGATACATTGCAAATAAAATAGTATAAACATAAATCGTGGAATAGCACTGATTGCCCAACCACCGTCTAATTGATATTGATTTTCGAAATCAGCCTATTCCATGTGACTATTAAAACACAAATTATTAATACATTAAACAGATGAAAACAGAAATTTCAAAAACAGGCAAGATTGCATCCTGGGTTATCGCAGGTTCATTGGCAGCTCTTTTTCTTTACAGCGCCACTGGAAAACTCTTCCTTCATCCCGAGCAAATGGAACAGCTGAAATTAGGTGACTGGCGGGTCATTATCGCTTTGGGCGAAATAACCTCATCATTACTGTTCTTGTTTCCAAAAACAAACGAATACGGCACTTTATTGCTGAGTTCGTATATGGGCGGAGCCATTATCATTCACATGACTTATGGGATGAGTATTGGTATGCCGGTCGTTGTACTTATTTTAGTTTGGTTGGTCGGATTTTTAAGAAACCCTGATCTTTTCACAATAAAATAAAAATGTCAATTGAAGAGGAACTGAAAGGCCATTTTCGGAACAACTATCACAAAGGGTTGATCAATCTCACCTACACAACCAAACTGTTGAGTTATGAGTTCTATCAAGCTTTAAAAAAGCATGGTATTGCCGAACAACAATACAATGTGCTGAGAATCCTTCGGGGATTTCGTTCAGAAGCGCCGCTATCGATCGGTTTTATCAAAGAACGGATGCTCGACAAGGATTCGGATGTGAGCCGTATTGTGGACCGGCTTAATGAAAAGGGATTGCTTACCAGGAAGGAGAACTCCGAAGACCGTCGTCAAAAATCAGTGGAAATCACAGAAAAAGGATTGTCCTTGCTTGACAGCATGTTTGATTGTGAAAGAAAAATTGACACGTTGTTGAATAATCTTTCGGAAGAAGAGATTCATGAATTGAACACATTGCTGGATAAAATCCGGAGAAAAACGGACAATAAACAGGAAAACTGACGGAGTGACTAAGCGTGACGGGGTGAATCCCCTGGGAAATGCTTGAACACCTTCTGTATTTGGTTTTCCCGGTAGGAATTGATTATTTTTGGGAAGGGTGTCAAAAAGAAACCCGCAAAGATTTCAGTTAAATATAATGATGGATTTTACCAGGCAACCACTCAGTTACAAGGAAGCGTTTGCGAAGGCAACCGACCTCTGCGGCCGGTCTGAGAAATGCAGCTACGACCTGGAGCAGAAGTGCCGCGAGTGGCAACTCTCCGGAGAGGAAACCGCCAAACTTATAGCTTATCTGACGCAGGAGAAATTCATTGATCACCAGCGGTATGCAATCAGTTTTGTCAATGATAAATTCAGGTTCAACAAGTGGGGTAAAATAAAATTGTCCTATGTTTTACGCCAGAAACAGATTGAAGAGAAGTACCTCAAAGAAGCGCTGGACCAGCTACCGGAAGATGCCTACCGCAAAGTTTTGCTCGACCTGCTTTCCGCGAAAGCGAAAACCCTCAAATCCCCGGATACTTTCACCCGTCATGGTAAACTGCTGAACTTTGCCCAAAGCAGGGGGTTTGAAACTGATCTGGCACTCACAATCATTGAACGAATAAAATAATGTGGAAATGTGGAAATGTGAAAATGTGGAAATTGAGGGAGGGTAAATTCGTTAAAGTGGAGAAAAAGGGGTAACTTGTATATATGATAGGTGAATACGGAAATAATGTCATCGTTGACAAGTCATTCAGTTTCGCACTAAAGATTGTTGGTGCTTGTGAATTGCTTGATGAACGCAGAAAATACGTTATAAGCAAGCAACTGTTAAAATCAGGTACATCAATAGGAGCTTGCGTAAGAGAGGCTCAGGGAGCCGAAAGCAAAGCTGATTTCATCCATAAAATTAAGATTGCTTTTAAGGAAGCGGAAGAAACAGAATATTGGCTTTTGATTTGCAAACATTCTCCAACCTATCCGATAGACGCGGCTCTCCTGACCGATATTAAAGAACTTATCAGGATTCTTTCAAAAATTATTATCTCCTCAAAATCATAAATTTAAAAATTATTGACAGAAATACCTCCTCGACACTCAGGCCCATTTTCACATTTTCACATTTTCACATTTTTCACATTTCCACATTATTAATCCATATCTTTGTTGCAGGTAAAATATAAACTGCAACAGCAATGATTTTGAAGGAGCAACTCAAAGAGCTTGTTGAGCGCCGGGATGCGCTGAGGAGGTATCTTTGACATCGACAGCAAATTAATCCGCGTAGAAGAGGAGGAACTGAAAACCCAGGATCCGGATTTCTGGAACAGCCCAAAAGAGGCAGAAGCCCACATGCGACTGATCCGCACCATCAAACAGTGGACAGATAGCTTCGGGGTAGTGGATAACCTTGTTGAAGAGCTACAGGTCATTTTTGAATTCAGCGAAGCAGGTGAGGCCACAGAAGAGGAAGTAGAGGCCCATTTCACGGAAGCCCGTACCGCTGTTGAAGATCTGGAAACCAGAAACATGCTGCGTCGCGAAGAAGATCGCCTTGGAGCTGTGCTCAAAATCAATGCAGGCGCCGGCGGAACGGAATCGAACGACTGGGCCGATATGCTGATGCGTATGTACTTGCGCTGGGCCGAAAAACACAAATATACCGTACGGGAAGCAAGCTTTGTGCCGGGCGAGGATGTCGGAGTCAAAAGTGTGACCCTCGAGATTGAGGGCGATTTTGCCTACGGATATCTGAAGAGCGAAAACGGGGTGCACCGTTTGGTACGCATCTCGCCATTCAATGCCCAGGGTAAAAGGCAAACCTCATTTACTTCCGTTTTTGTCTCCCCGTTGGTCGATGATACCATCGAAATTGAGGTCAATCCAGGCGATATCTCCTGGGATACTTTCCGGTCGGGCGGGGCAGGTGGCCAGAACGTGAACAAAGTGGAGACGGGAGTACGGCTTAAACACGCGCCATCCGGTATTATCATTGAAAATACCGAATCACGGTCGCAACTGCAAAACAAGGAGAATGCCATCCGGTTACTCAAATCGCAACTGTACGAGATGGAGTTGCGAAAACGCATGGAAGCCCAAAACAAGCTGGAAGCCACCAAAATGAAGATAGAGTGGGGCTCTCAAATTCGATCGTACGTGATGCAACCCTATAAGCTGGTGAAAGATAACCG
>JAMDDG010000349.1 GCA_023488865.1 Bacteroidota bacterium
CTGATTATTTCATCATTGAAAAGCTAAAAAAGTTTTACAATGCACATGGAAAGGATTTTATATTGAACAAACCCCCTGTAAAATAAATACTATGAATTTGAGGGATTTTAAGATACTCTTACTCGCAATGGTAAGTGGTTTAAACTGTTTTGCAAAAACAGGAGCTTCAGTAAAGGTTGAGCATTTGCAATGTGAACATATGGAGTGTCCGATGGGCGTCGATGCTTCTGCCCCCAGGCTTTCGTGGCAAATGAATGATCCCCGGCAGGGAGCGAGACAGAAAGCATACCGGATCCTGGTAGGAACAGATTCCCTGGATGTGCTCAGGGGAAATGGCAATGATTGGAATACAGGAAAAATTAAATCGGACCTAATGCTTGTTTCATACTCAGGAAAAGCGCTTCAACCTTTTACCAGATACTACTGGAACGTGAAAACATGGGACAAAGACGGGAACCCTGTTAAATCTCCCGTTACTGCCTTTGAAACAGGTTTTATGCAAACAGGTACGTGGAAAGGCAACTGGATTTCGGATGGACATGACAAAGATTACAAGCCTGCCCCTTATTTCAGGAAGGTCTTTGATCTGACTAAAAAAATCAAATCGGCAAGGGCATATATTGCTGTTGGAGGTTTGTATGAGCTTTATATCAATGGAAAGAAGACGGGGAACCATCGTCTCGATCCGATGTATACCCGTTTTGACCGCCGGACACTTTATGTTACCTATGATGTGACTTCACAACTGCAACAGGGTAAAAACGCGATTGGGGTTATCCTGGGTAATGGCTGGTATAATCATCAATCCACTGCTGTATGGAATTTTCACCTGGCTCCCTGGCGGGCCCGTCCTACGTTTTGCATGGATATCCGTATCGTTTACGAAGACGGATCGGTAGAAACAGTTACTTCTGGCAAAAGCTGGAAGACATCGGCAGGACCTATTGTTTTCAATAGCATTTATACAGGCGAACATTATGATGCACGGTTGGAGCAGCCAGGGTGGAACACGGTTGATTTTGATGATTCCCGATGGAAAGGGGTATCGATTCGTTTGGCCCCTTCCCTGCGAATTGTTGCCCAGGTTTTATACCCTATCAGAAATGTTGAGCTTGTTCCCGCCAGGAGTGTTGTTCGTATCAACGACAGTACCTATGTTTTCGATTTGGGAAGAAATATTTCCGGAGTAACCCGGTTTACTGTTGAAGGCTTGGCAGGGACCATGTTTCGCTTAAAACATGGTGAAAGATTGTATCCCAACGGCCGGGTAGATCTATCCAACATTGCGGGCCTTTACCGTCCATCCGATGATCAGGATCCTTTTCAAACTGATATTTTTATATTGGGTGGCACGGGTAAGGAGACCTTTATGCCGCATTTTAATTATAAAGGATTTCAATATGTTGAAGTTACCTGCAGCAGGCCCATCGTGCTTACCAAGGAAAACCTCGCCGCGTATTTTATGCACAGCGATGTGCCTCCCGCAGGACAAGTAAACTCTTCAAACCCAACGATCAATAAAATATGGCGGGCAACAAATAACTCTTATTTGTCCAATTTGTTTGGATATCCTACCGACTGTCCCCAGCGCGAGAAAAACGGATGGACCGGCGATGCCAATATTGCCATAGAAACCGGTCTTTTCAATTTTGATGGGATCACCATTTACGAGAAGTGGTTGGCTGATCATCGGGACGAGCAACAGCCCAACGGGGTCCTTCCTGCCATTATTCCAACCGATGGGTGGGGTTACGGGGGAAATGGGAGCGGACCTGACTGGACCAGTACGGTTGCCATTATTCCCTGGAACGTTTATTTGTTTTACGGGGATTCTAAATTACTTGCTGATTGTTACGGCAACATCAAACATTACGTGGACCATGTTTCCGATTTAAGTCCTTCGGGACTTACCTCATGGGGATTGGGAGACTGGTTGCCTGTTAAATCCAAATCGCCGGTCGAGCTTACTTCTTCAATATATTATTTTACAGACGCAAGTATTTTAGCCCGCGCAGCAAAATTATTCGGGAAACAGGATGATTATGAAAAATATTCGGCTTTGGCCCTAAAGATCAAAGATGCAATAAATGAGAAGTACCTGAATAAAGAGACAGGAGTCTATGGAAAAGGAACGCAAACTGAATTATCTGTACCCCTTTATTGGGGTTTGGTCCCTGATGGGCTAAAAGGCAAAGTGGCCGGAAACCTGGCCAAAAGAGTAGAAAAAGACCAATTGCACATTGATGTAGGATTATTGGGAAGCAAGGCAATCCTTAATGCGTTAAGCGAGAACGGCTACGCGGATATTGCCTGTAAAGTAGCATCTCAGGAAACTTATCCTTCCTGGGGATGGTGGATCGCAAACGGAGCTACCACCCTCTTTGAACACTGGGCATTATTGGAAGCGAAGAAAGGTGGTTCCCTGAATCATATTATGTTCGGGGAGATCAGCGCCTGGATGTATAAAGCTTTGGGAGGAATACACCCCGATCCCGATCATCCCGGTTTTAAGAACATTATTTTGAAGCCCAATTTCCCCGTAGGATTGGACCATTTTGAATCATCCCACCAATCGCCTTTTGGAATGATCGTTTCCAAATGGAAAAAACATGACGGAACCATCTTTTATTCTGTAACTATCCCGGCAAATTCTACCGCCAGTTTATTTATTTCCCAGCCTTTTGAACTGAAATTGCCTGGTGGAAAGCTGAAAAGGCAGGTTCATCAGGAGAAAGGGTTTGTATCCCTGGAAGCAGGAACTTATGAGTTTGAGATTGGGGAAAAGCAGGGCAATTTATCCAACTAAGCAATAATGAAAACCAGGGCAGTTCGTTTATACGGAAAAGAGGATTTGAGGCTGGAAGAGTTTAAACTTCCGGCCATCACGGCCGACGAGATTCTGGCCAAAGTGGTGTCCGACAGCATTTGCATGTCGTCGTACAAAGCGGCCAAACAGGGCACCGGCCACAAGCGTATCCCCGCTGGTGTGGACGAAAACCCGGTCATCATCGGTCACGAATTCGCCGGCGAATTGATTGAAATTGGCGATAACTGGAAACACAAGTTCAAAGCCGGGCAAAAGTTCTCGATACAGCCGGCCATATATTACGAGGATGGCCCGGTGGGTGTATTAAGCGCCCCGGGTTATTCATATCAATACATCGGTGGTGATGCCACTTACGTGATCATCCCCAAAGACGTACTGGTCCAGGATTGTTTGCTGGCTTACTACGGGCCTGGTTTTTATCCGGCATCACTGGCTGAGCCATTAAGTTGCGTAATTGGTACCATGCATGCCAATTACCACACCACGCCGGGTTCGTACATCCACAACATGGAAATTGTGGCCGGTGGCAAAATGGCGATCCTGGCAGGTGTTGGCCCTATGGGACTGGCAGCCATCAATTACGTGATCCACCGCGCCGACCGCAAACCAAAGCTGTGTGTGGTGACTGATATTGACCAGGTGCGACTGGACCGTGCAGCTTCCATTTATACCGTTGAAGAAGCGGCCAAACGCGGCATCGAACTGGTTTACCTGAATACGGCCATTGAAAATCCGGTGGAGAAACTTCGCCGCATTTCAGGAGATACCGGTTACGACGATGTGTTTGTATTTGCGCCTGTTGCCCCGGTTATTGAGCAGGGCGATGCCATCCTGGCTTTCGACGGTTGCCTGAATTTCTTCGCCGGGCCATCCGATCAGAATCTTCAGGCCAAACTGAATTTCTACAACGTGCATTATGCCTATACCCATATCGTGGGGACTTCAGGGGGAAACACCGACGACATGAAAGAAGCGCTGGACGTGATGACCAAAGGCCTCGATCCGGCCGGGTTGGTGACACACATTGGCGGACTGAATGCCGTGCCTGAAACCACACTTCACCTTCCGCAAATTCCGGGTGGGAAGAAATTAATCTATACCCATAAAGATATCCCGCTGACCGCAATAAGTGAATTTATGGAAAAAGGTAAATCAGATCCTTTTTTTGCTGAATTACACAGGATTTGTACAAGGAGCAAAGGACTTTGGTCGGTTGAAGCCGAGAATTTCTTATTAGCAAACGCAAAGGATATTTAAATATATTAAGTATAAAACTTATGAAGAAATTTAATTTGATTGTTTCAGTTTTGTTTTTGTTATTCGCGGCAACAACCGTGAACTCACAAGTCACAACCCCTGTTGATTATGTGAACACATTGATGGGGACTGATTCCGAAGTTAAGCTGTCGAACGGGAATACCTATCCGGCCATTGCCTTGCCATGGGGGATGAATTTCTGGACCCCGCAGACCAGTAAAATGGGCGACGGATGGATATATAGTTACAATGCCAATAAGATACAGGGGTTCAAACAAACCCATCAGCCAAGTCCTTGGATTAATGATTACGGGCAGTTCTCACTCTTTCCATTAACGGGTGATTTAAAAATCAAGGGGGATGACCGTGCCAGCTGGTTTTCGCACAAGGCAGAAACAGCCAAACCAAATTATTACAAAGTTTATTTGGCCGATTATGATGTGACAACCGAAATTACCCCGACAGAACGCGCCGCGATGTTCCGTTTTACATTTCCTGAAAACGATAAATCGTATGTGCTGATTGATGCTTTCGACCGCGGGTCGTATGTGAAAATTATTCCTTCAGAAAATAAAATTATTGGATATACTACCCGTAACAGTGGCGGGGTACCAAAGAATTTTAAAAACTTTTTTGTGATCGTGTTCGACAAACCGTTTGCAAAAAGTGATATATGGAGCAAAGATCACCTGGTAGAAGGAACTAAAGAATTGCAGGATGACCATGTTGGGGCAGCTATCCAGTTTAAAACAAAAAAGGGCGAACAAATCTGTGCACGGGTAGCTTCATCTTTTATTAGTTATGAACAAGCAGGGCGCAACCTGAAAGAATTGGGGGATGATTCGTTTGATCAGGTAAAAGCCAAAGGCGCTGATATTTGGAACAAGGAATTATCCCGTATCGCAGTAGAAGGAGGAACTGATGATCAAATTAAAACATTTTACTCAGCCCTTTACCGGGTGTTGCTTTTGCCGCGTAAGTTTTACGAGTTTGACGAAAAAGGGCAGGCGGTCCATTACAGTCCATACAATGGCGAAGTGTTGCCCGGATACATGTTCACCGACAATGGTTTTTGGGACACTTTCCGTGCTGTTTTTCCATTCTTCAATTTAATGTACCCTTCCCTGAACGAAAAGATTCAGGCCGGTTTGGTGAACGCCTACAAAGAAAGCGGCTGGCTTCCGGAATGGGCCAGCCCAGGTCATCGCGATTGCATGATCGGCTCCAACTCTGCAACATTGATTGCCGATGCCTGGCTGAAAGGTTGCCGCGGGTACGATATTGAAACCTTATGGAAAGCAGTGCTGAAAAATACGGAAAATGCAGGCCCATTGCATTCAGTTGGCCGCTATGGAGTTGATTATTACAACAAACTCGGATACATTCCTTACAATGTTGGCATCAATGAAAATGTGGCCCGTACACTGGAGTACGCGTTTGACGATTTTTGTATTTACCGGTTGGGGAAAGCGCTGGGGAAACCAGAGAAAGAAATAGCGGTTTTTGCCAAACGCGCAGAGAACTATAAAAATGTATTTGACAAGGAAACCAGCCTGATGCGCGGTAAAAATGAAGATGGGACTTTTCAGTTGCCATTCAATCCCTTTAAATGGGGCGATGCGTTTACCGAAGGGAATAGCTGGCATTATACCTGGTCAGTGTTTCATGACGTCCAGGGGCTGATAGACCTGATGGGAGGCAAAAAGAAATTTGTTGGCATGCTGGATTCAGTTTTTGTGCTTCCACCAGTTTTCGATGATTCGTATTACGGGAAGGTAATTCATGAAATCCGTGAAATGCAGATATCCAATATGGGACAATATGCTCATGGGAACCAGCCTATCCAGCACATGATTTACCTTTACAATTATGCCG
>JAMDDG010000004.1 GCA_023488865.1 Bacteroidota bacterium
CAAGGAAAGAGATTATTGGTAATTGGCGAATGGAAAAACTACAGAGACTATACCGCGATAACCTGAATGGGATCATTGCTACCCTGGCCATCCATGTGGCCGTGATAGGATCGCTTCTGTTTGCCGAGCTGAAAAACAACCATGAATTGCCTGAGCAAGCCCTTTTCGTGGATCTTACCACCGAAGAGATTAAAGCCCCTGAACCAGAAAAAGAGAAACAGGATTTGGGTACTCAATCTCTCGCCATGAACGGGACCCCATCAGGCGGTCCCAACTCCAACAGGGCTGTCAATCTGGGCGATCAATCCGGACATTCTTCGGGCGATCCCTTTTTCGATAAGGAGTATGCCAAAGAGGTAGCTGCCGCCAAACAATTAGAGCGTGACGTGAGCAAAAATCTGGCAAAGAAAATTCCGGTAATCGGGGATATCCCCATGCCGGTGGCCAGTACAGAGGGAATGACCCGCGAAGAGGCCAAACGCTCCACTTTCAAGGGAAAATCAAACATCCGGTATTCGCTTGGAAACCGGTATCATCTTCAATTGCCCATCCCGGTTTATCTGGCCCAGGGTGGCGGCGAGGTGGTGGTCGATATCGTGGTCAACCGTAACGGGGAGGTTTTGAGCGCAACGCCGAGGGGTGGCGCTAACCTCAATGACCCTACCATTCTTGCCTATGCCAAACAGGCTGCCGAAAAGACAATTTTCAATACAGACAATACTGCCCCTGAAAAAGAGCGCGGCACGATCACCTACCTGTTTGTTGCCCAATAACCTGTCCCGAAGAAAAATTGTCCTAAAAACAATATTTAACTGATATTCTTTATTTTTAGTATAGAATTGCGATATTTGATTATAAATTTGTAATAATAACAAATTTTGTCTTTTTCAAAAATTTAAAATAGGAATTATGTCTACCCAAATATTTTTAGTCGAAGGGATGTCATGCAAAAACTGCAAAGCACACGTCGAAAGCGGGATTAAAACCATCCCTGGGGTCGAAGAGGTTGTTGCGGACCATGTAACAGGTCATGTGAAAGTGAAAGGGGATCATTTTGACGCAGAAATGATCAAATCGGCAGTCGAAAAAGCCGGTTACAGATTCAAGGGTACGGACAAATCTACCTCTCCGGGTTCGGATCTCTGGCTCAGCTAAACACCCGGTCATTTTGACTGACTTACCAGGATTTTACTGACATTATTTCCTCTCTATCAGAAAGTTAGTGCCAATTTGTCGGAGTTCGTTGCCATGGCAGATGTTTTGAGGTTGGTAGTTATTATCACTGAAAATACTAAAAAATTAAAATATGAACTTCAACAATTTCACTATCAAGGCACAGGAAGCCATCCAACAGGCTATCCAAATTACAGCCGGAAACAATCAGCAATCTATCGAAACTGCCCACCTGATGAAGGGCTTATTGTCTGAAGCTGAGAATGTAACCTCCTTTCTGCTTCACAAAACCGGGGTCAATGTCGGTTATTTTACCAAAGAGTTGGACCGTATTATTTCCGGCTTCCCGAAAGTAACCGGAGGAGAGCCTTATCTCTCTTCTTCTGCCAATTCCGCGGTTCAAAAAGCCATTTCCCTCTCCCAAAAGATGGGGGACAAGTTTGTCTCGGTAGAACATTTATTACTGGCCCTGCTGGAAACCGGCGATGCCGTGGGCAAACTTTTGAAAGAACAGGGTGTCGACAAAAAAGGGTTGGAGGAAGCCATTAAAGAATTGAGAAAAGGTTCGAAAGTGGAAAGCCAGACGGCGGAAGACACCTTTAATTCGCTCAACCGGTTTGCCGTTAACCTCAACGATGCGGCCCGTTCGGGCAAGCTCGATCCGGTGATCGGCCGGGATGAGGAAATACGTCGAGTCTTACAGATACTTTCGAGAAGAACAAAAAATAATCCCATCCTGGTAGGGGAACCCGGTACCGGTAAGACCGCTATCGCCGAGGGACTTGCACAGCGGATTGTCCGCGGGGATGTGCCTGAAAACCTTCAAAGCAAACAAATCTTCTCCCTGGATATGGGCGCCCTGATCGCGGGGGCAAAATACAAGGGAGAGTTTGAAGAACGGCTAAAATCGGTTATTCAGGAGGTCGTTCAGGCCGAAGGCGAGGTCATCCTCTTCATTGATGAAATCCACACCTTGGTCGGCGCGGGCAAAAGCGAAGGGGCCATGGATGCAGCCAATATCCTCAAACCGGCATTGGCCCGCGGCGACCTGAGGGCTGTCGGGGCGACAACTTTGGGCGAATACCAGAAATATTTCGAAAAGGACAAAGCGCTGGAACGTCGATTTCAGCTGGTAATGGTGGATGAACCGGATACCCAATCGGCCATTTCCATCCTGCGCGGACTGAAAGAGCGGTATGAAAATCACCACAAAGTTCGGATCAAAGATGATGCCATCATTGCTGCTGTTGAGTTGTCGCAACGGTACATCACCGACCGTTTCCTTCCTGATAAGGCCATCGACCTGATGGACGAGGCGGCTGCAAAATTAAGGATGGAGATGAATTCATTGCCCGAAGGGCTCGATGAAATCGAGCGCAAGCTGACCCAGCTTGAGATCGAACGGGCTGCCATTCAACGTGAGAATGACCGCACGAAACTTTCCCGGTTGGAGGAAGAAATTGCTAACCTAAAAGAAGATCAGAAAAAATTCAGGGCTACCTGGCAGGCCGAAAAAGATCTGATTGAAGGTATTCAAGCTAAAAAGCAGGAGATAGAGGAGTTAAAACTTCGCGCTTCCCAGGCGGAACGGCAAGGAGATTACGGTCTCGTAGCCGAGATCCGTTATGGTAAAATCAAAGAGGCCGAAATGGCTATCGCCGGATTGCAGGAGCAATTAAAAGAAAAACAGCTCACCCAATCCTTGATCAAAGAGGAGGTTGATGCCGAAGATATTGCTTCAGTAGTAGCCCGCTGGACCGGCATTCCTGTTTCAAGAATGCTGCAAAGCGAACGGGAGAAGCTGGTCCATCTCGAAACAGAACTGCACAAACGGGTGATCGGTCAGGAAGAGGCCATCGCCGCAGTTTCGGATGCCGTCAGACGCTCCAGGGCCGGACTGCAGGACGAAAAACGCCCGATCGGTTCCTTTATTTTTCTTGGAACGACCGGTGTCGGCAAAACGGAATTGGCCAAAGCATTGGCCGAATATCTTTTTGACGATGAAAATATGCTTACCAGGATTGACATGTCAGAATACCAGGAGAAATTTTCGGTCACCCGGCTGATCGGTTCTCCCCCGGGTTATGTGGGATACGACGAAGGTGGACAGCTGACGGAAGCTGTGCGCAGAAAGCCCTACTCGGTTTTACTTTTTGATGAAATCGAAAAAGCCCATCCAGATGTTTTCAATGTGTTATTGCAGGTTTTGGACGATGGCCGGTTGACTGATAACAAGGGAAGAACGGTCAACTTCAAAAATACCATTATCATCATGACTTCCAACCTTGGATCGCACCTGATCCGCGAACGGACAGAACAGATGAGAGAATCAAACCGTGGTGAATCCATGGAAAAGCTCCAGGGAGAACTGATGGAACTGTTAAAACAGACCATCCGGCCTGAGTTTCTCAACAGGATCGATGAGATCATCGTTTTTGCTCCTTTGAACAGGGAAGAGATACGGCAAATCGTCAAGCTGCAATTTGAATTTGTGGAACAGCGTCTGGAAAAGAGCGGCTACAAAGCAAAAATAACCGATGCCGCCATCGACTGGATCGCGGAAGCCGGTTTCGATCCACAGTTCGGCGCACGGCCGGTCAAGCGGATGATGCAGAAATATCTGCTCAACGACCTTTCCAAAGAGATTCTTGCCGGGAACGTTGAAAAAGAGGGAGAAATTGTGGTGGACGTCGAGAACAGTCGGCTTATTTTCCGGTAAACATATAATTGAGTTGTTTGAAAAAGGAGGGGAAGACTTGGAGAGGGGGCGAGTGATAAGATTGACCATTCGAGTTCCTTCGTGAAACCCGTTGTGACCTTCGTGGTAAAAAAATTAACCACAAAGTCGCACAAAGGATAAACCGAAGGGTCACAAAGTCGTTACACAAATCGAATGCATCCCTATCCTGATTCATTCTATTTGGAAAAATCAGCTCTTGAAAAAAACACTAAATTCGCCAACTTAACACTAAAGAATGATCGAGATTTGTGCTTTGGCTTCGGGAAGCAATGGAAATTGCTATTACATAGGGAATAACGAGGATGCACTGTTGATTGACGCGGGCTTGTCGTTCAAACAAATCCTCAAAAGGATGGAGGCTAAAGCCTTAGATCCCAAAAAAATCCGGGCCGTTTTTATCACCCACGAACATGGCGACCACGTGAGAGGCGTCAGGGTATTAGGGAAAAAACTGGACATTCCTGTCTATATGACCAATGGGACTTATGCTGCCTCCTTCCGTACCTGGAAACCTGTTTCATACATCGCAATCGAAAATAACATCCCAGTAGAGATGGGGTTGTTCAAAGTTTACCCCATTCTGAAAAACCACGATGCAGCCGAACCTACTTCTTTCCGAGTTGAGCACCGTGGTTACAGTATAGGCGTTTTTACCGATATTGGCACCCCTTGTGACAATGTAAAACAACATTTGAAGCAGTGTCACGCACTCTTTCTCGAAACAAATTATGATCCTCAGCTATTGAAAGAGGGGCCTTACCCTTATTACCTCAAAGTAAGGATCGACTCTGCTGTCGGCCATCTCTCAAATATTCAAGCATTTGAGCTACTGAAAGAACACGCCCATCCCGATTTACAATGTGTTTTTCTCAGCCATCTCTCAGCAGAGAACAACCGGCCTGAGTTGGCCTACAACCAATTCAAATCACTTGAAGAGAAATTTCTTGTCAAGCTTACTGATCGGTTCGCAGCAAGCGAGCTTTATACGATGGCTTAGCCCACTTTAAGAATTTTCGATTTTGGAATTTCGATTTTGGAATGGGCACTCCGAAGTTTAGTTCATTTAAAATCCAAGTCTCTGTGAAACTCTGTGCTTCTCTGTGATCCTCAGTGTAATTATTTTTTAAACACAATTCTACAAGTGCGCAATTCGAAAATCGAAAATCCATTTTTGAAACCATTTACCTCCAATCCAGGTCCCTCCTGTCGTTGAATTTAACTTTATTGTCAATAATCCGGCTTCACCCGATCCGGATATCACTCCATTGTTGAAAAAATGCGGACCTCTGTAGTACAAAAGTTTTTATCTTTGTGAAGGAGAGGAATGATCATCATATGTCATATCTTGATCCCATTTCTTTGTGACTCCTTTGTGTCTTAGAGTCTTAGTGGCAGAAAAAATTATAGCCACCAAGGCACCAAGACACGAAGGTTTCACTAAGGTGAAAAAAATCATCGCCTATTTTAGGCGGCAATTATTTAATTCTGCTTTACGTGTGAAAAAGATCAGGTTGAAAATTTTAGGGCTCTCCTACAGTCAGGACCAATCGGGCGCTTATGCCCTTGTATTGGCTGAAACTGATGGAAACAGGCGAATACCCATCATCATCGGAGCAGTTGAAGCCCAGGCAATTGCAATCAATTTGGAGGGACTGAAACCTCCCCGGCCTTTGAC
This sequence comes from Bacteroidota bacterium, assembly GCA_023488865.1. Classification (GTDB taxonomy): domain Bacteria; phylum Bacteroidota; class Bacteroidia; order Bacteroidales; family Prolixibacteraceae; genus CAINVV01. The sequence goes on from JAMDDG010000004.1 coordinate 5,589, forward strand.
ACATGATCTGTTTACTACCGTGCTTTCCACTTTCAACATTAAGATTACTGAAGTCTTTATTCACTCTTTTGAAGAGGGGATTTTCTATGCGGAGATGAAATTAACCGGAGAAAAAGGGAATTTCAATATCGACTCCAGAACATCTGATGCCATTGCCCTCGCACTGCGTTGCAGTTGTCCGATTTATACAACCGAAGAGGTAATGAACCAGACCGGCATTATCATTGATTTCGAAGATTCTGAAGAAGCTACTATGGAAGAGGCAACCGATGAACATTCACTTTACGATGAATTTACCCTTGACGAGCTGAACGAAATGCTCGACAAAGCCGTTCACAACGAAGAGTATGAAAAAGCTTCCGTGATAA
>JAMDDG010000359.1 GCA_023488865.1 Bacteroidota bacterium
TCATCAGGTAGCGGCTCAAAATCCATTGAGGATCGTTCACATGACGGTCGACGTACGGGGTGACCGTATTGTTGATTTCGTCGAAGATGGTTTTGGCCCAGGACTGCTGTTTTATTTTGTCGAGCACCGCCGGTTTATCCTTTTCACTTACCAGGATATGAGGATTTTGGGAGAGAGTGGCGATTGAAATTCCAAATAACAGGATTAGTAGATAGGAGAATTTGGCAATTGACATGATTGATTTTTTTCAAATATTTTTACGGACTCAACTTTAGTTTATCACTTCAATGATTTCCACAAAATTATCAAGGTTACCAACCTTGACAATATCTCCGACGGAATGACCAAGAATGGATATCGCTAAGGGGGATTTAATATTTATTTTTTGAACCCCATTAGATAATTCATACTTATTTGTGGACTCAACGACATGGACTATAATGTCTTTCCCACTGTTCATATATTTCACCTTCACTTTGCTATGAAGGCGAATTTCGTTTGTGAACAATATTGCTTGTTGTACTTGATTTTTTTCTAATGACCTAATTGTTGAAACTTCCTCCTCAACATCTAAATAAGTTGCCTGAGCGACATAGCTTTCAACCAATTCAATTTCGTCAGTAAATGCATTTGATGTGTTGGAATGATCTTTAAGCACATAGTCATTCTTTGATTCAATATTTTTTATGAATTCAATAAGCAATTTGGTTTCTTTTTGGGGATTCCTCCACCAATTTGTACTCCATATTCGATGAAATACAAAACCGTGACTTTCAAGAATTTTTTGTCTGTATCTATCATACAAATATGCTTCTCTGCTGGAATGATATTTTGCTCCATCACACTCGATCGCAATTTTTGGAATACCAACTATCTTAGGGTCATAGACAATATCTATCCTAAATTCAGAAACTTTTAATTGCGGGATTAAATTCGTTTCCCCCAATTCATCAACAAGGCGCTGATATACTTCCTCTTCGAAAGGCGATTCCAATTCCCCAAAACTATCCAGATTGAAAGATGTACTCTTCGAAGAATTTTCACTTAGAGTATCCAATATAGCTAATCTTGCATCATTGTTTCCTTCGCTTATTGCCTTACTGTAAGCCAGGTATGCATAAAAAACTGCTCTCTTATTGTTTGAACCTTCTGTGACTAAAAATTCCTTAAAATTCATAAATAATTGTTCCGGCACAGAAGAGCAAACATAAATTTTGTACTTGGATCTGGAAATAATCACATTTAAAAGCTTGTATCCTTTTGAATGATTAATTGGCCCAAATCTTTGAGCAAATTTTCCATCCTTTCCTGGCCCGTAAGTCGTTGAAAGGATAATCACATCCCTTTCATCACCTTGAATGTTTTCCAGGTTTTTAATGAACATGCCGTTATTTTCCAATTCCTGGATCTTGGCATTAAACTCTTCATATTTTGTAAACTTCTGCCTCTCAATAATCTTACTTTTTATATGGTTTCGCTGGGCAATATTAAATGTAGCTATTCCAATTGTTGGGAATTCTCCATTCGGAAGTCGATTAATATTCTTTTCCAGGATAGATAAAACCATTTCAGCTTCCGCATCATTTATATAGTCGGAGAAAGTTCCATTAACTTGGATATACTTGATCGGCGTATATTCAAAATCGTTTGGGAGTGGTTTAAGGCGCTGATTGTAGAAAGCGTAATTTGAAAAATCAATTAGGTACGGATGTCTTGAACGGTAGTGAAAATCCAGATGATTTTTTTCAAAGTTTAATTCTGAGCCAAAATCCAATAAAGATTCACAAGAAAGCAGTAAGTTATCCTTATCTACAATTATTTCATCTTCTTCGTCAATATCGTCTTCATCTTCAAAAGTTCCATCAAAAACCTTACTGAAATAGTTGGACGGTGGCATCTGATGTTCATCCCCGGCAATAATGACTTGCTTTCCCTTGAGTATCGCCGGTAAGTTGTCTTCAAGTCGAAGCTGACTGGCTTCATCAAACATTACAATGTCAAAAAATCCATTCATACCTTTGAATAGATTACAACATACATCCGGTGAAGTCAGAATTATGGGAAAAAATGTGGTGAATAAAACAGGATCATACTGGACTATTTGCCTTAATGAAAGCCTTTTATATTTGCTACTACTGCGTTTATTGTATAGATTTTCAACTGAAAGATTAGAATTGCGCTGTTCAAATTCTCTGGTTTTATCAATTTGTTTGGAGAACCAAAATTCACGGATAAACTTCAATTGCTCTTTTTCCATCCCACTCAATGCTCCATTAAGCTCAATGAGTTCATTATCACTGGTTGGCAATTCCACATTTGCAAAATTTACTAGCATAGAATTTAAATAATGAATTAAAAAAGTATTTCTCCAATTTGGTTTCCCTTTTAATTCATCAACAACGTTTTTGGCTTTACCTGAAAGAGTATTGTAATATTGAAACCAGTTGAATTCTGTAAAAAACGTATCATTTATTTTAAAATATTCCTTCGATCCATATATTAATTCGTTGACTTCCAAAAGGAAAGATTGAGTTTTTCTCGAATCAATTTTTCTACGTGACCAGTTATCAACTTTAATTTTCTCTTTCAGAGTTTTTATTTCCCTGTGCAGTTCAGGATACCATATTTTTTGCCACCACTTACTGTTTTCCCTCAGTTCCTTTATTTGACAGCAATCACTTTCATACTCTTTAAATTTTTCTATAATTTGATTTTCAAGCTTATATGGATTTTCGCCTTGCAAATTGGCAGGATTGAGAAATCCCTTTGATTTTATTGAATCATACTCGGAATAAAGAATGTTCCCCTTTTCCACTATTGCTATTAGCTCATTTAATTCCTGTAATGTGTACTTGAATTGCGACTTGTCAATGTTTAAAGCATGAACTTCACTTATTCCATTTAATTCAGACAGGAGGTTTCCAACAATATCCGTCCAAGATTTTTGACCTAATAATCTTTCATCGAGCTTTTTATGCTTGCCATTGATAGACTCAATAAGGCTTTTCGCTTTTTTGATAAGGTTATCAAGTGATTCCTTTGAATAGGTATATCGATATTTTTTATAAGAAGAGTTATCAACTCTATTCCGGACAGAATCAACTACTAATTTTCTGTCTTTAATGATGTCCCGTAAAAGTACACAATGATAATTGAGTCCTTTTTCAACTAAAGCGTTGTGCAATACTTCCAAAGCCGTCCGTTTCTCACAAACAACAATTGTTCTCCTGTGATTCTCCAATGCATTAATGAGTATTGCCGAAAGCGTTTGGCTTTTCCCTGTCCCTGGCGGGCCTTGAATAAGAATGTTTCTTTTAGATTCTAATGAATGCAATATACTTTGTTGGGAAGGGTCTGTTTCAACTGATGAAATTGATTGGAAAGAATGACCTTCCATGTCAGATAAGTTTAACGATAAGCTTTCCAACCCTTTTAAGTGATCGTAGTCATTGATGATATTTTGTTTTTGAACTTCAAAAATCGAGAATAGCCCACAAAAATCGATCGTTGAATTTGAAGAATTTAAAGGAAGTTTTTCGAAATGTGATTTATCTCCAATTGATGAAACCTTTTCGAGTTTCTTTTTTAGTATTTCTTCTAAATCATCCGGAACAGACGTATTTATTGCTCTGATTAGATTGGTGCATATTTCAATCAGTTCTCTTTTATCGATTATCCCATCATCGAGCATTTCACTCGGTACCTGTTCAATTACAATATCTGAATCACTTTGCAAATGGTTAATTAAAACCTCATTCAAATAAATAGGATCTTCTTCATTCCGGAGTATTTCCCAGGTGTTAAATTCCTTTGTTCTTTTAATCCTCAATGACCAAATGAGAATTGGAGCAACGATCAATTTATTGTCTGTTCTGTCTCTTCTTGCTAATATGGGGAAACCAAAGCCAAAAGTGTTAATTCCTTTTTCCGATTCAATTGCTTCTGTTTGGTTGATTAAGTTTTCGAAAGATTTTGTAATCCGTACTAACTGAGTTTGGTCTTCTTCTAAAAGTGTGTACAAGTCAGGTACATTGTCTTTCCAACTAATCCTAAATTTCAAAGGTTGTTCTGTCAGTAAAGCCTGTATGAAATTGTCAGGAAGATTTTTGTCAATATGCGCAAGTCTGTTTAGATCAAACTTATATCTCGAATTTGAAGGAATAGCATTTAGATGAACGCCCCTGCGATTTCCGATTTTCAGCCGTTTTTGCAGCTCTGTTAAAAGTTTCTCGGTTAATTCCATATCGGTCAGGTTGTGTGGAATGGGTTAATTTAGTTCGTTTAGTAATGCAAAGATCGATATTTTTTTAAGGCAAAACCAAATGTCTAATTGTAGGTCTACGCCGAGGGGGACAATTATGCCTATAGTTTGGGCTTCTTTTGCTCAAGTTATAATGTTGAAAAATCGTTATGATACAAGTTTATAGACTCAAAAGAAAAATAAAATTATTCTCTCCAATTTTAAATGGAAAATCAACAGGCAAATTCCTTATATTATCTCCTGCAAAAATTTCAATATATCTCCTATTTTCCCGATAAAATTTTAAAATTTCAGATTCTTCGGAATCATCATAATCACATAGAACTCTAACTTTATAAATTTTAGTTTCCTCAATTGGAGGAATTACAGTAATAGCATCAATTTGTCTCATAGCAGTAATTTTAAATGATGTATAATTATATAAATCCAATTCAAATATTAGCAAATAAGAGAGAGAAAATTCAACATAAATCAGTTTTTATGAACCAGTTGTCGTATGCTTCCGTTTTTTAGCCTTGCAGGTAACTTGTTTGCAACATTACCAAAAGCAATTTATCATATTGAAAATGATCTTTATATCCATATTTTTAGGTATTCAGCCATTATCAAAAGTAAACATATTGTTTAAAAAGATCGTCAAATTGGCCATAAATATTTGCGATCCTTTTTATCTGCTTGTAGTTAATTCTTGGTTATGCTTACTGAACCAGATTCCCGGAAATTGTCAATAGATTTGCAGGAAAGTCCAGTAAATAAAGCTCTTTGCTGAGAATTGCGGCATGACCGCAACTTGAGCAAAACAACTCGACAGCGGTGACTGGTAATAAATGGTTGCTCTCTTTGGGATTTCGGTTTTGCATTTGCTTCAATTTGCTGAGAATTTGGCACTGAATTGCCTGTGATCTTTTGAATAACGAATCCTAATTGATCTGCCCATGCCTTCAGGACTTGAAGTGGCTTTTAGTACGCCGGTTAATTATTTTTGATGCCTTGTAAGTATTTAAGGCAAGTTAAAACTCTTTGTGGCTTGCGTTAGGTTGTTGGTGAGTAAATGGGAAAGGAATTAAAACAATGTCTCCTTTTTTTCATTGATACCTTTCTTTTAAGTCTTCGACAGTATAAAGATCCCCTTCTTCCTGTAAAAAGGCAAATGTCTTTGAATCAGTTATCATTTTCTGATTGCCTTCCAGAATAATTTTATCGTCAATTTTACTTAATAAAAAATCAGCAAAATCATTAATCTCTTTTATCCTGATATCAGGTAATTGCGTGATTTTATTAATGGTACTTTCTATCAAAATCTGCCGGGTCATAACTACATTTTTTTCAAATTTACAAAATAATCATCAGTTGTTGCATTCTGGAGAAACATGTTTTTAAGCCAGATCAGGGGATGTCTTACCGGCAAATTCCTGATTACTTCCGGATGAGTCGGATTGGACGGTAGTTTTAAGAACGTTTGGATATACCGCTCGTTTTGGTAAGCAATTCCGGCAAACAGGAGGCACGACTGACGTACCGGCCACTCATCCCAGATGTAAATGTCTTTGGCAAAAGGCCAAGTTGTTTTGTCGGCGATAAACGGGTAGATGAATTCCATCCCTTTTTTCAGCGATTTGCCATCTGAGGTGGTGTACTCAAAAAGGTTATCTGTCGAAGAAGATAGAATGCGGGCCACGTTGCAAAAGGCATCC
>JAMDDG010000298.1 GCA_023488865.1 Bacteroidota bacterium
TTTCTACTTATTTCCTTTTATCCCCTACTCAATCCAACTCTTTCGCGATAGAAATTGCCGCTATCGTACCATCCGCGACTGCGGTAGTAATCTGGCGGTATTTCTTGCTGATCACATCGCCTACGGCATAGACATTGGGGATGGAGGTCCGCATTTCGTCGTCCGTTTTGATGTAACCCCACTTGTCGAGCTCCAGCTTGTCGGTAAAAAGATCGAGGTTCGGCTTCATGCCAATGAAAATAAATACACCGTCGCTTTCGAGCGTTTTGAGCTCTTTCGTGGTTAAGTCTTCTACTTCGACCACCATGCGGTCGCCGATTTTTTTGAATGACCGGGGTTCGTGCAAGAAGACCGGATGGATTTTCGGATTGGCTAACAATTTGGCCTGGGCCGTCTTGTTGGCGGTAAAGGCGGCAAACTGGTGGATAACTGTCACTTTGGAAGCAAATTTGGAGATAAAATCGCTCTCCTCGACGGCAGAATTACCGCCGCCAATCACGATAACCTCCTTATCGACAAAATATTTGGCATCGCAGGTAGCGCAATAGGAAATCCCTTTCCCCTTCAGTTCACGTTCGCCTTTTGCCCCTGTGAGATTTGGAGTGGTGCCAGTCGCAATAATGATTTTCTTGGCATGGATGGTTTCAAATTCGTCGATAACCACCGTTCTTTTAACAAGATCCACTTTGGTCACATCCACTGCCACTTTGAAAACGGTTCCGCACAGTTTGGTCTGTTCGGACATGTAGTGCGACAGCATGTATCCCGACTGCGGATCAATGAAACCCGGATAATTCGATACTTCGTGCGTAGTTGACACATTTCCTCCCGGAAGGGAAATATCCACGAGCACAGCGTTAATCTTGGCCTGACAGAGGTACAAGCCCGCGGTTAAACCGCCGGGACCGCCTCCCAGTACGATTACATCATACTCAGAAACCATCGGTTTAAGCTTGCTTCTAATTTCGTTGACCTTATCTTCCGTCAACATAGAATCCAGGTTTTTGATGATTTCACTGCGTTTGATGCCACCGGCCAGGCGCTCGGCAACCTCTTTCCCGTGATCGAAAAAAAGCAAGGTCGGGGAAGATTTTACGCCCAGCTTATCTGATATTTCCCGGTTTTGTTGACGGTACATCTTCACAAATTTGATCTCGTGGCCGTACATATCGGCAAGGGATTCAAACTTGGGGGCCAATGCTTCGCACGGGGGACATTCGGTTGAATAAAAATCCAATACAACCTTTCCTCCCTGTAATACTTCTTGTTCAAATTCTGAACTGCTGATCTCTTTCATCTGTTTGTTATTTCTATTTGTTATTTTCTTCCCAATTTTTGTTCCGTCCGCCCTTCGACAGGCTCAGGGACCGAAATCCTGACCATAACCTCTAACAACATGCTACCGCGGACGGTGGTAGTTCTGCATTTTCAATATCACAGGGCGTTGCCCTGTGCTGTTACATATTCGGCCTTCAGCCGATTTTGGGAGCTGCACTTGTCCTGTCGCCCCTTCGCGTTTCCCGCTTAAACCACTCGCCCTTTCTCCTCCTCGCTAAGTCGCCCCTTCTCTTTTCTCATCTTCTCAGCGCTCAACGCCACATTAATTGTCAACTTTCAATTGTCAATTCGCTGTTGAAATAGGCCTTAAACCCAATCTCAAGCAGCTCCTTCACCGGTCGGCAATCGGGCGACAGGATAGAGCCGTTTTTATTTTTGGCCACCGAACCGCATCCGCCGCCACAGGCCAGTTGGACTGAACAGTTTCTGCATTCTTCGATGGAGGTAACATCCCGGGAAGCCCATTGGTGAATCAGTTGTTCATTTTTGGTCACCTCGGGGTAGAAGGTACCCAGCGCCTCTTCTTCCTTGCCGACAGTAGCCGTGCAGGAATAGATGCGGCCAGTGTAGTCGAATGCCCATTCCGATTTGCAGGCAGGACAGGCATCGAACAACGGATCGGGCAGTTCGCCATGCTCCGAAAGATATTTGGCCACCGAATAGGAGGGTTTGTAGAACGCCAAGATATGCGGGAATTGTTCTGTCAATTCGAATATTTTCCTGAAAAGGGATATCCTTGTAAACAATTGATCGGGAGTCGACTGACAGTGGTGCAGTTCGTAGTTCCGCCCGATCTGGGTCTTGAAGAGAGGATTCGATGTCCACCCTTTTTCGATGGCAAAAGTGGCCAGTTCGGGAAGATTCTCAATATTTTGCTTGTCGATCACCATTCGGAGATTAACGGGAAATCCTGCGGCCAAAGCCGCATCAATCCCCCTGACTATCGGCTCAAAAGTGGGCGAACCGCCTTTCAGGAAACGCCGCTGATCATGAATTTTTTTGGTGCCATCGAGGGTAATCTGTATTTCGCGGATTTTCCCTTTTGAAAGCAGGTCGATGTAATTTTCGAGGTAATAACCGTTGGTAACCACACAAATATCTATTGCCATTTCGTTCGCTTTCTCCACCAAAAGGGCTATAATGCTACGTTGATGGGGGGTATTCAGAAGTGGTTCGCCGCCAAAAATAGTCAGGTACTTGCGGCGATTGGCCAGTTCCTTTCGGATATATTGAAAGAAGGCGTCAATCAATTCGGGCGTTGCACTCAGGTGCGGATTGGTATATTCATCCTGGTAGCAGTAGCTACAGCTGAAGTTACAGCTATAGTTGGGGACAAAAAAGAGCTGAACCTCCTCTTCTTCCCGCTGGTCCACAAAATCAAAATAGCGGTTGCGGTAGTGTTTGTTCTCATCTCCCAAGCCAACCAGATAACCTTTTTCGGTCAGGCCCTGCATCAGTTCAGCATCGGCGACTTGTTCAATATTTTCCGACAGCAAAATCTTTGCCTCCGCTTCGGAGAGTATATCTGCGTTTCCGCTCAACAGGTTGACGGCATAAAATTGGTCAGAATCCTGAACCCTGGATACTATGTTGTGTTTTGATTTGATCATTTAGACAATTTGTGATTTTCGATTTTGGATTTTCGATTGCGCTTCATACATCAATTTGTTCTTTCCGTCCGAAAAAATCCTTCACAGTTTTTTATATAGGCTACCGCGGACGGTGGTCTTTCGGGATTCATTTACCAGGGGTTCCGCTTTGCTCCACCCCTGGCTACCAAAATGTTGCCGCTACGCGGCTAAACCCTGGAGTTGCATTCGCCCCTTCTCCAAGTCACCTTTTTCCCTCAGGGAGCGGTCTCATTTTCTCATCTTCCCATTTTCTCTCCCATTCGCCCTCTCTCTTAGTCTTTCCTTAAAGAATAAGCCTACCGGGAAGTTGCTCCCCGGCAGCTTATTCAGAATGATTTAGTCGTGGCAACCCACAACCGACTTGGAAGTTTTGGCACAGCATTGGGCTATGACAACGCTTTTCTGCGCTTCCGTCTTTTTAACCAGACTCTTCATGAAAATTAATTAAAAAATTATGTACTATTATATTTGCTTATTTGCTTAGAAAAGCCGATTTAATTGGGGAAACTACCGTTTCGAACCTCGATCAGACGTTTTTCTTTCGGTTTTTCCCCTGCTATCGTGAAACTGCAGACCTCTACCTGTCCCTTGGGATAAGGCTTGGACTCTTCCAAAATGGTAATCGTCCGGAAGCCAGCTTCACTCAACGTTTTCAAATATTCTTCGCGGGTTACAGATCCCGCCCAGCACTCCGAAACAGCCACCGGGTCGTTTCGGTACTCGTCAGGAACCGGCGCGGTGGCGTAGATATCACTAACCACAAAGCGGCCCCCTTTTAAAAAATTATGTACTATTATATTTGCTTAGAAAAGCCGATTTAATTGGGGAAACTACCATTTCGAACCTCGATCAGACGTTTTTCTTTCGGTTTTTCCCCTGCTATCGTGAAACTGCAGACCTCTACCTGTCCCTTGGGATAAGGCTTAGACTCTTCCAAAATGGTAATTGTCCGGAAACCAGCTTCACTCAACGTTTTCAAATACTCTTCGCGGGTTACAGAACCCGCCCAGCACTCCGAAACAGCCACCGGGTCGTTTCGGTACTCGTCAGGAACCGGCGCGGTGGCGTAGATATCACTAACCACAAAGCGGCCCCCTTTTTTCAAAATCCGGTAGATTTCGTTCCAGACAGCCACTTTATCAGTTGCATGGTTGATGGTACAATTGGAGACGACTAAATCAGCCGTATAAGTTGGCAGGTCCAACTTCTCCAGTTCACATCGGATAAATTTTACATTGTTTACCCCGAATTTGAGGGCATTCTCTCGAGCTGTTGCCAGCATACCGTCTGAGATATCAATCCCGTAAGCAAACCCATTTTCTCCTGCCTGTTCGGCCATACGAAGCACATCCGTTCCACGTCCGCTTCCCAAGTCAACACAAACTTCACCTGTTTTTACCTTTGAATAGTTGATCGCGCCACCACAGGAAAGACAACAATTTGTCTTAGCCAACTGACTGTATCTGAGATTTATACTTGAATAATCCATTATTTATATTAATCATTTTATATACGGAACAACCGTTCCCATACTAAATTCGCCATTTTTTAATCAGCGCCACAAAAATAGAAAAAATCTTTTAAATCGCATTACTATCACTTAAATCTTTTTATTATCACTATTTTTGCCCGATAAAACCCTCATAAGCAAAAGTTCGCAAAAGAAGATGAGTATTGTCTGAGGGTTCCATACGGCAAATGAAACGAACATGTTGTTTTCTAACATCCAAGAGGATGAAAATAATTTTCAGCAACATGGAGTTCCATACTACCTTTTAAAAACAAATTATATACGTGTGAAAAATTTCTTTGCAGACGATCTTACAACAGATGAGCTCACTTTGCTTTTTCAAAGCGATGAGAAATGCATGGAGTTTATCGCATCATTGAAATGGAGTGATGGATTTGAATGCAGGAAATGTGGAAATCCCAATTTCTGCAATGGAAAAACACCCTTTTCAAGAAGGTGCACCAAATGCAAAAGCGAGGAATCGGCTACAGCCGGAACGATTTTTCACAATTGCAAATTCCCGGTTAGCAAAGCTTTTTACATTGCTTATCAGGTGTGCAAGGGGAATGAAGCTATTTCGACCTATGAATTTGCACGGAGGCTTTCGCTCCGACAGATGACTTGTTGGAATTTTAAAGCAAAAATAAGCACTGCCCTGGAAGGTCTTACCAATCTTTCTGACGAAGAGAAGAAAGATGTCAGAAAGCTATTTACTTATTAAACCTTTTGTATTTGTTGTTTCATGCCCGCCAAACGACAGGCTTTAGCTTTTCAGCTTCCAATCCGCCCCTTCCTTTGTATCTTTGATCTCAAAACCTAAAGAGGTAAGCCGGTCTCGAATCTGATCGGAAGTAGCCCAGTCTTTTTTCATTTTCGCCTCCTGGCGCAAGGTGAGCAAAAGCTCTACCATCTTGCCAAAGAGCTCGTTGTTGCCGGCATCCTGGCTACCGGAAGGTGGTTGAAGCCCAAGGACATCGATCAGCATTTCCCTGTAAAGTTGCTGAAGTTTTGCCAGATCACCGGCAGTAAGCGTGGCATTCCCGTCGTTGACGGAATTGATCATTTTAGCCCCGTCGAACAGGTGCGCAATCAGGATCGGACTGTTGAGATCATCGTTCAGCGCTTCGTAGCAATCCCGGGTCAGCTTCTCAACATCCAACGTGGATGCGGCAGAAGTTTTCAGATTTGGCAGCAGGGCCGAGGCATTCATTAGTCGTTCAAATCCTTTTTCTGCTGCCTGCAAGGCCTCGTTGGAGAAATCAAGCGGACTGCGGTAATGCGCCTGCAACATGAAAAAGCGGATGGTCATCGGATCATAGGCCTTTTCGAGCAGAGGATGTGAGCCACTGAAAAATTCATCCAGCTGGATAAAATTTCCCAGCGATTTTCCCATCTTTTGGCCATTGATGGTGATCATGTTATTGTGTATCCAGTAGTTCACAGTGGCATGACCGAAGCAGGCCACTCCCTGCGCA
>JAMDDG010000287.1 GCA_023488865.1 Bacteroidota bacterium
GGGAATTATCGGCGCCGGCGCCGATAAGACGGCGATCATCGCGATGAACGACAAACTTGACATGGTTGTCGCCAACGACAAAGACACCAAGTTCCTCCCGAGGAGAAAAATCATCCTGGCAAGCCTCACGCTTCAGGGAGGCGCCAATGGGGTCCATTTCGAGCCTGTCGGCACTGGCACAAAAACAGCGGAGGGGAACCCTATCCGCACCTTGAATCCGGACGGGACCCCGAAAGTGGATTCAAAGGGCAATCCCTATTATGTCCATGCCCAATATACTGCCTGCTACTTCAATGATGTAACCTTCCGCGACATGTCCGTTGCCGGGATATTTATGGACCAGATCTATGGACTGGACAATATTTTCGTGTCTTACCTGAACTTTGTTAACTGCGATGCGGGGTGGAAACAGAAAGTGGATCCCGCGTATATCGCGCCTGGAGTCAACGGTGAGACACCCACGATGATGTACATGGATAAAGTGTTGTTCTATAGATGCCAGTTCGCGGACAATCGCATTGCCATGGACCTGCCAGGAAACCGGAGCTGCAACCTGAACGCGTGGGTCAACTGTAAATTCGGGAATAACAGGGAGGGCGTTGCAGTGATGACAAGCTATTTGACCCCTCTCTTTGCCAATTGCGACTTTATCAACAATGGCGGAACCGCGGTTGTAAGCAACGATCAACCTCTCTCCTTTGTGTCATGCCGCTTCAGGGCAGGCAGCGCCGGGGTGGCCATGTTTAAGGGCCCGGTTTCGGCCGAAGGGTGTTCTTTCGGTCGCGATGGTTCTGCGGGGGCCATAATTCTCAGTCCCGGTCACAACAATGTGAAAGTGTTTTTTATCAACTGCATTTCTAACGATATGCCGCTTGGTTTAACGCCGAAAATCTCCGGTATGCTCGTGAACAGCGTGATGGTCCCTTCCGATCAGGTGAACCAACGGATGGTCTTGATCAAGGGCGGATCGGTCCAGCCTATCTTAAACGAAACAACAACCGGCACGGTCCCGGTGCCACAGCTCCTGTTTGGGAGTGACTGGTCAGGAAATTCTAAATTAATTCTACCATGAAAAAAAGGTTTGTTCTTTTTACTGTATTAATTTTTAGTATGTACGGCTTATCGGCCAAACAATGTGTGTATGTTTCCCCGAAGGGGGACGACCGGAATATCGGTACCAGGGAACAGCCCCTGGCTTCACTATCCGGTGCCCGGGACCGGGTGCGGGACCTTCGCCAGCGAAAGGAGTTAAAGGATACTGTTTGTGTATATGTTTTACCTGGGGATTATTACATGAAGGAACCACTGAAACTGACACACGAAGATACAGGGACAGAACAAACTCCTTTAATTTTTACGGCCTCAGAAGAAAACCGGCCCGTGTTTTATGGCGGTATCAAATTGAATAAATTTAAAGAGATTAAACCAAACCTTTGGCGAGTTTTTATTCCGGAAGTAGCACGGTATGGGTTTTATTTCGAGCAACTGTATATCAATGGTGAACGCCGGTTCAGGGCCCAAACCCCTAATCATGGCAAGTTTTATTTAGTGAGAAATGTAGAAGAGACCATTTTGGATAAACCGGACGAACGGGCAGCTTCGCTGGCTGTACAGAAAATAAAATTATTCCCTTCAGATGCCGGCCTGTTGGATAGCCTTGAAGAAAACGGTACCGACGATGCTTTGGTCGTTTTCGACCACAACTGGGATGTGTCAAGAAAACGGATACAGTATGTTAACCCCCGTGACACTGCTTTTTACTTAACGGGGAAAGTCATGAAACCCTGGAACCCGATCAATAATAAAAGCCGTTATGTTGTTGAAAATTACCGTGGCGCCTTGGATGCCCCCGGCGAATGGTTTCTTGAGCACGATGGGTACCTGTATTACATTCCCCTTGCGGGAGAAACGGTTGAGCATACGGAATGTGTGGTTCCGCTTATTAATAAATTTGTTGCGATCGAGGGAGAACAGACTACAGGCAAACACGTGGAACATATCCGTTTCGAAAACCTTTGCTTTCGTGTAGCCGGGTATAACACGCCTGTTCGGGGCAATGAACCAGCCCAGGCTGCATCCAACGTGGAAGCCACAGTAATGCTTGATTATGCTAATCATATTGAATTTTTGAATTGTGAGATGGCACATACCGGATTATACGCGATATGGTTTAAGAGAGCCTGTTCGGAATGTAAAGTACAACATTGCCAGCTTTACGACCTTGGGGCTGGAGGAGTGAAGATTGGTGAGATCGAGATTAATCCAGACAGTTCAGAAATTACAAACCACATTACGGTTGATAATAACATTATTCAGCATGGAGGTTATGTATTTCCTTGTGCCGTCGGGGTAATTATCCTTCAGGGAAGCAATAATGCCATTACACACAATGATATTGCGGATTTCCGTTATTCAGGGGTTTCTGTCGGCTGGTTCTGGGGTTACAATAACGACACCAGACGAAGCCCCTCTGTTGGTAATAAAATTGGATACAATCATATCCACCATATCGGATGGGGCGAACTTTCGGACATGGGTGCGATCTACACGCTTGGGGAATCTCCGGGAACGACTGTTTCAAATAATGTAGTTCATGATGTTTATTCTTATGGCTATGGTGGATGGGGCCTTTATACTGACGCAGGGAGTACGGATATTGTATTAGAAAACAACCTGGTCTATGGCTGTAAGAATGGAGCTTTCCACCAGAACTACGGCAAGCAGAATCTAATTCGCAATAACATCTTTGCATTCGGCATTCTGACACAAATTCAGTTTTCAAAAGTAGAAAATCATCGTTCGTTTGATTTTACAAACAACATTGTTTTGTCCGACTGCGGGTCAATCTTTTCGCACCCCTGGAACTTACCGGATGTCTGGAAAAAAGCCAATATTTTGATGGATCGGAACCTCTACTGGGACATGCGTGGTGGCTCGATAGAATTTGAAGGAGTAAGTTTCCATGAATGGAAGAAAGTACCCCATGATATCAATTCGATTGTGGCCGACCCATTTTTTACTGACCCTGTCCATTTAGATTTCACCTTCCACAGCACGAAGAATATTCGGAAGATAGGATTTAAACCTTTCGATTACACAAAGGCGGGGGTTTATGGATCGCCCGACTGGATAAAAAAGGCAAAACTTGATCCTGCCATTATTGAGGCTTTCCGTCAAATTGTTGTCAGCCGGGAAAAGAATCACCCCCAGATGTATGGATATTAAAAAAATGAAAAAGTTCCTGTATCCCTTACTGCTGCTCATTTTGAGTCATTCACTGAAAGCACAAATGATTGAAAAGGTGGAGAGCCCGGCTGATTGGGTGAATCCCCTCATGGGTACTTTGACTAAACAGGAAGTTTCAAATGGTAATCAGTATCCAAATATTTGCATGCCTTGGGGAATGAACTCCTGGACACCACAGACTGGAGCAAGTACGAATAAATGGCTCTATACCTACGATGCTGATAAAATCAGAGGTTTTAGACAAACTCATCAGGCGAGTGTATGGTTGGGCGACTGGGGTACCTATTCTCTGATGCCAATAGTAGGAAAACCTTGTTTTGATGAAGAAAAGAGGGAGAGCTGGTTTTCTCACAAAACAGAAATAGCGAAACCCTATTATTATCGTGTATATCTGGCTGATCATAACGTTTGGGCAGAATTTGCCCCTACCGAAAGGGCAGCTCACTTTCGTTTCTATTTCCCTGAAGGAGACAGTAGCTATGTTGTGGTAGATGCGTTAAGAAATGGATCTTACATAAAAATAATACCCGATCAACAAACAATTGTTGGGTATAATAAGCAGAATAGCAGAGGAGCATCTGATAAGCTAACCAACTATTTCGTTGTTAAGTTTAATCAGCCATTCACTTATACATCATCAGTAAAAGAGGGTGCTATGGAGCCTGCTCAAATGCAACAAACTGGTGACCATGTTGGGGCTATCGTTGGATTCAATACCCGGAAAGGGATAGCTGTTGAGGCACTGACCGCATCTTCGTTTATCAGCATGGAACAAGCTGTCCTGAATCTCCGGGAGGTTGAAGGAAAAAGTTTTGAGCAAGTGAAAAAAGAAGGCCGTGACCGGTGGAATGAGGTTTTAGGTAAAATTGAGGTTTCAGGTGGCGATGTAAATGATATTCGCACATTCTACTCCTGTTTGTATCGTTCTGTCTTATTTCCAAGAAATATGTCTGAGATAAATAAAGATGGGGAAGCCATTCACTACAATCCATACAATGATCGGGTCATGCCTGGAACTATTTATGTAAGTACAGGATTTTGGGACACTTTTAGAGCCTTATTCCCATTGTTGAATTTGGCATATCCCTCCGTCAGTCAGAAAATACAAAAGGGATTGGAAATTGTGACTGATGTAAATCCTTTCTTGCCCGAATGGTCAAATCCCGGACATATTGATTGTATGATTGGGAATAATTCATTTTCAGTGGTTGCAGATGCCTATTTGAGTGGATTACGAGGTTATGATATTGACAAAATCTATAAAGCGGCCCAATATTCAGCTACACATGTTCATGAGACAAAGTCGTCGGTAGGAAGATTGGGTTATGAATATTTTAACAAGATAGGATATATTCCGGCAGATGCAGATGCGGGGTCAAGTATGGCCCGTGCTTCTTCCGGATTTGAGTCAAGTGTGGCTCGCTCATTAGAATACGCTTATGATGATTGGTGTTTGCTTCAATTGGGGAAAGCGTTGAAACAACCCGTGGAAGAGTTAGATATTTTGAAAAAGAGGGCACAAAACTACAGAAACTTGTTTGACCCTGCTACCAGTCTCATGAGGCCCAGGTTGAAGGACGGTGAATTCGAAACTCCTTTTGATCCGTTGGCCTGGGGAAAATCTTTCCGGGAAGGGAATAGTTATCATTACTCATGGAGCGTTTTTCACGATATTCAAGGATTAGTAGATTTAATGGGTGGTAAAGAAAAGACAATTCACATGTTAGATACTATTCTTTCGATGCCGCCACTCTTTCATCTTGGATTTTATAGAGATGTGCAGCATGAAATGCGGGAGATGCAAATAGTAGGAATGGGCAATTATGCTCATGGCAATGAACCTGCCCAGCATATGCTCTATCTCTATAATTATGTAGGTGAGCCCTGGAAATCACAATATTGGACCCGGGTAGCTATGAAACGTCTCTATACCCCTTACCCTGATGGCTATTGTGGAGACGAAGACAACGGGCAGATCTCAGCCTGGTATGTTTTTGCAGCAATGGGCTTCTATCCGGTTTGTCCGGCCAGTGGCGAATATGTCTTAGGGTCCCCTCTTTTCAAAAAAATATCGGTTAACCTTGAGAATGGGAAAAAGATAGCTATTCAAGCTCCAAATAATTCGGATGAGAACGTATATATAGGAGGTTTGAAATTAAATGGGGAAAATGATTCCAGGAATTATCTGAACAGGCAGCAGTTGATGAAGGGAGCTACGATAGTGTTCGATATGCAACCACAGCCCAACAAGAAACGAGGAATCAATAAAAATGACTTTCCCTATTCGATGTCAAACGAATGAGGTTGGTAAATCAATAAATATTTATTTCAACATTACAAAACATGAAACATTTTTACTTGTTCATTTTGTTATTCTGCTCATCCTGTGTTTCTGCCAATGCACAGCATGCATTGGCAGATAAGGGCGATCTAATCCGGAAAACCTACAACGCCTCTGTCCTTAAATGGAATTTATGGGGGTTCAGTCCAGGATACTGGAGATTTTTAGAGGTTACTCCTGATTTCAAAGACCGCTTTGCGGAAATCAGGGGAATCCCCGCAACGGTCCCCGGTTCGGTGCAATTGGCCTTGAAAAACGCGGGGATCATCAAGGATTGGAATATTGGGTTGAACCACCGGGAATCCGAATGGG
>JAMDDG010000065.1 GCA_023488865.1 Bacteroidota bacterium
CTAAAACTCAATCCCAAACCCGGAAGTTCATTCAGTAACAACCTCAACAGGGGCAACCAGACCATTATCCCCGACTTTATCCTGGAGATTGTCAACGACGAGATGATCCTGAGCCTGAACCAGAGAAATGTTCCCGCGCTGAATATCAGCAACTATTACACCAACATGTTAAAAAGCTTCCGCGACAATGGGAGAGGCATGACCAACGATCAAAAGGATGCCTTGTTATTTGTTAAGCAGAAGATTGATTCGGCCAGGTGGTTCATCGATGCGATCAAACAACGGCAGGAGACCCTGATGCTGGTGATGAATGCCATGCTCCAATTTCAGAAAGAATTTTTTGTTGAGGGTGATGAAACCCGGCTAAGACCCATGATCCTGAAGGATATAGCCGATATGACAGGATTGGATATCTCAACTATTTCACGCGTTTCCAACAGCAAGTATATCCAAACCCATTTCGGCATTTATTCGCTGAAGTATTTCTTTTCCGAATCCATGCAAAAAGAGGACGGAGAAGAGGTATCCACCCGCGAGATCAAATCAATTTTGAAGGAGTGTATCAGCAACGAAAACAAGCACAAGCCGGTAACCGATGATGAATTGGCCACAATCTTGAAAGAAAAGGGATATAACATTGCGCGCCGGACAGTCGCCAAATACCGTGAGCAGTTGGATATTCCCGTTGCCAGAATGCGTAAAGGGCTATAAAAGGATCAGACTACAAACTTGTATCCGATCCCTTTGAGTGTCCGGATATGGTCGTTGCCGATTTTTTCGCGTAGTTTTCGGATGTGAACATCGATGGTACGGTCGCCCACGATGACATTATCCCCCCAAACGGATTTGTATATTTCATCGCGGAGAAAGACCTTATCTGGCTTGGAAACCAGCAGGGAAAGAAGTTCAAATTCTTTTCGCGGAAGCATCATTTCTCTCCCGTCAATCTGTAAAGTATATTTTTCCTTGTCGATGATCAGGTTGCCGATGTGAAGGACTTTCCCCTGTTCGTTGCTTTCAGCTGTTGCCCCACTACTTCTTTTCAGCAAGGCTTTAACCCTGCTTATCAGCACCTTTGGCCGAATGGGTTTGGTGATATAATCATCTGCCCCGGCATCAAAACCTGCAATCTGGGAATAATCTTCCCCTCTTGCTGTCAGAAAGGCGATCACGACATCCCGGAACCCGGGAAGTTTACGGATCTCCTCACAAGCAGCAATGCCATCCATTTCGGGCATCATCACATCCAGGATCACCAGATCAGGCTTTACTTTGGTGACCATTTGAATCGCTTCTTTGCCATTTCTGCCGGTAAAGACTTTAAATCCTTCCCTTTCGAGATTGTAACTTACAAACTCCAGGATATCTTCTTCATCATCCACCAAAAGGATCCGTGGTGTGTTGTCTTTTTCTGTCATAGTCATAAATTGTTGATAATGAACCAATTTAGTTAATTATACAAAATTCTTTGTGTTTCCTTTGTGTTATCCGTTGAGCCCTTTGTGGTTAAGCTTTAAATTTTACCACAAAGGGCTCAAAGGTTCTCACGAAGGACACAAGGGGGATTTTAATCAATATACTAAACTTAACGACATTGGATTCTGAACTATAAATATAGAACAATTTGCTGAATCTGTATGGTCTTGTCAGATATTATTTTGTCAGCTTTCCTTTTTCAAGGGCAAACGTGAATGTTGTTCCCTGATCGGGAATGCTTTTCACATGTATTTTCTGTTTGTGCGCTTCAATGATGTGTTTGACAATTGACAAGCCCAACCCAGTGCCCCCCTGCATCCGGGAGCGGCTTTTATCGACCCGGTAGAAACGTTCAAAAATACGGGGCAGGTCTTTTCTGTCAATTCCGATACCATCATCGTTAACTTCAATCAGCAGCATATTGTTCATGTCGTAAAAGCCAACGGAGACATTTCCCTCTCTTCGGCCGTATTTAATGGCATTTCCGATCAGGTTGCGCATGGCTTCGAAGATGCGTTTTTTGTCTGCCTTTACCAGAAACGGCTTGCCGGATGAAAGGTTTAAATGCATGGAGATACTTCTTTCGGTAGCTTCCCTTAGTTCCAGTTCGAAGACCTCTTCTACTAATTTACTGATATCGAAAACTTCAGGATTTAGCTTTAGCTCACCGGACTCCAGTTTGGTAATTGACTCCAGGTCTTCGATGATGTTGATCATCCTGTCAACACTCTTTTCTGTACGTTCGAGGTAGAGCCGGTTGATCTCGGGATCATCCAATCCTCCGTCCAACAGGGTCAAAATGTATCCCTGGATGTTGAAGATTGGGGTTTTTAATTCGTGTGAGACATTCCCGACAAAATCTTTGCGGTATTTTTCGAGATCCCGCAGACGCTCGATTTCTGCCATTTTGTCGTCAGCCCATATCTTAACATCGTGTTCAACTTCAGCCAGGATATCCTTGTCGCGCTCCTTCCTCTTCTTCTTGTTTTTACCGGGAACCCCACTGATCGTTTTGTAGATGGGTGTAATTTTGTCGTTGATCAGGTAATTCAAAATGTAGCTGGTGGTCAGAAAAGAGATCAGGAAGATGAAAGGGACCAGGATGAACAATAACAGCACATGCCCGAAGAAGTAATTCAAAGCAAGCAACGACGCCGTAAACAGCGTTGTGACAAGGGAGGATACCAGAGATAATTTACTCGGAGTATAGGATCTGAGAATTCGCATGTTAAGTTATCACAATCCGAAAAATTTGAAGAGGTAATAGACTATTGCTGCAATGCCCATGGTAACCGGGATGGTTAAAATCCACGCGTATAATAAGTTGATTGTTACTCCCCATTTTACGACGGTGACCCTTTTGGTCAATCCTGTTCCCATGATTGCCCCGGTGATGGTATGGGTTGTACTGACAGGAATTCCGAAAGCATCTGCACCAAAAAGGAGCACAGCACCTGCTGTTTCCGCTGTAACACCTTCGAAAGAAGTTAGTTTGGTAATTTTGGTCCCCATTGTTTTGACAATTTTCCAACCTCCGGATATTGTGCCCATACTGATGGCAAAATAACACCCGATCACAACCCATACAGGAATTGCATGGATTTTTCCACCTACCATGGTGATGTGTGCCCAGTTAGGGATGGATGCCGGATCTGCCCCATTGAAGTAAACAATCAATGTAGCGGCAATTATACCCATCACTTTTTGTGCATCGTTGCCTCCATGTCCCAAACTAAATAAAGCTGAAGATAATAGCTGAAACTTCCTGAAATATTTATTGAGAATATGCGGATTCCCATTTTTAAAAAGATTCAGCAAGATGATAGATAATAGGTAGGAGATCACCATTCCCAGGATTGGGGCGAGAAAAATGAAGGAGACAATTTTTATAATCACACTAGATTTCACAACAGCCCAGCCTGTATGGGCAACCGCAGCGCCTGCAAAACCACCAACCAATGTATGCGAAGAACTGGAAGGAATACCAAGGTACCATGTCAAAAGATTCCAAATAGTTGCAGCAACAATACCTGCCAATATCACCTGTAAATTGATAGCGCTGGTATCAACGACTTTTGCTATCGAATCAGCAATATTTAACTCGAAAATGGCATAAGCCAGGAAGTTAAAAAATGCAGCCCAAAGGACTGCCTGAATAGGGGACAATACCTTGGTGGAGACAATGGTTGCGATGGAATTTGCTGCATCGTGGAAACCATTGATGAAATCGAACATAAATGCCAGTACGATGATGACAATGAGAAGGGTAAAGCTCATTCTTTGTGTTTTTATCAGTTATTTTCAGATCAAACGATGGTAAACGCCAGCCAGGATTATCCCATTTTAACAATAAGTGAAGAGAAAAGATTGCCAACATCATCGCACTTGTCGATGGCTTTTTCAAGTGTTGTCAAAATATCCCTCTTTTTGATCAGATCAATCGCATTAACCTCTTGTTCAAAGAGCTTGGAAAGATATTCCTGATAGATATCATCTACTTCGCTTTCGAATTCACTGATCTTCTCACAACTGTGAACATGCTTTTTAAAATCATTGACTGAACGCACACTGCGTAAAACATTCTGAATCTCTTTGTTGGCAGAATGGATACGGTCGGCTATCCAGATGAATTCTTCCGGAAAGTTGGATACTTTATAAAAGTGGATTCTTTTGGATGCAGCATGAATGTAATCGACAACATCATCCATATTGTTGATGAGTTCATGGATGTCTTCCCGGTCGAAAGGGGTTATGAAAGTCCCGTTCAGTTCGTTGAGCAGCTTCCGCGTAATATCATCGCCGATGTGTTCAACATCTTTAATTTGCTTCATGTACTCCAGTCTTTGGGCTAAGTCTCTCTCCCTAACCAGTTTGATTAGGAGTTCTGAGGCCAATACCAGGTTGTCGGCAGCATCGTTGAACAAAGGGAAGAACTTACGGTCTTTCGGAACTAAAAATCCAAAAATTTTGTCGAGTTTCATGCGTATATAATTTGTTTTTTAATGATCAAATGAAATAGCCAGATTTCGAGAATTCTTATCATTTCGGTTAGTGATTTCCGAATCAGGGCATTTCATTCAAATGATGTTTAAGGTTACTTATTTCAATTTATATATAAAAACCAATGCCGTTTAGCCATTGTATAATAAACTACAAATTAACACGATTGAACGATTAATATCCGGAATATAAAGTCCCGGATCAAAATACGATACTATGTTTTTAACAAAAATATACAATTAAAAGAGATTTCTGCTTATCAACCTACCAAATCCCCCTAAATTAAATTGGAAAAAAATCTGGCCCTGATCCAGGTATGGAGGGAGCCCGTGTTTTCTGAAAACTCTTATTTTACAACTTCACGAGCGCTTTGCGGGAGACGAAGTAGATTTTAGCGACTCCGTACATCAGCACCAAGGCAAAAATGATGGCTGCCCCCGAAGGTATATCGTAAACGTAAGAAAAGATCAATCCGGCAAGCGATCCGACAAACCCGAAAAACATGGAGTAGAAGATCATCTTGTGAAAATAACGTGTGAAAAGGTTGGAAATAGCCTGGGGTATGGTGAGCAGCGACATGACCAAAATTATACCCACCACCCTGATGTTCAGCACGATCGTAAGCGCAACCAGGCAGATAAGGATCATATTAAAAAGACGCACCGGCGTGTTGTTGGTCAGGGCATACTCTTCGTCGAACGAAATGAAGAGTATCATCCGGTAGAAAAGGATAAAAAAGGTTCCGATGCCTATCGTGAGCAGGGTAAGGAAAATAAGATCGGTAAGTGAGACGGTCAGGATATTGCCGAAGAGGTAGCTCATCAGGTTGGGGGCATAGCCGGGGGTCAGAAAGATAAAGATGATCCCGAGCGCCATTCCCAAAGCCCAAAGCATCGCGATAGCTGAATCCTCCCGGAGATCGGCTTTCCTGGTAAAAAATTCGATGCCCAATGCAGACATGATTCCAAATAGAACGGCCCCGAGAATAGGGTCAAACCCCAGGTAATAGCCCATTCCGATGCCACCGAACGAGGCGTGCGTGATCCCGCCGCTGACAAAGACGATCCGGCGCGAAACAATGTAGGTCCCGATAATGCCACAAGTGATGCTTGCCAGCAAAGAGGCCAGCAAGGCGTTACGAAAAAAATCCATCCCCAGCAATGACATCAGATTTTCCATTATTGCTCGTGTTGGGTTAAAACGGTATGGGCAATTTTACCATGCGTGATGATTTGGATCGGGCATTCATAAGCCTCCATCAATTCAGGGGTGATCTTGTTTCCGGGATGGTAATGCAAAGAGTGGTTGACACAGGCAATGGATTTAACATAGGTGGAGATCGTTCCTAAATCGTGTGATACCAATAATATAGCGATTTCTTCGTTCAATTTGCGCAGCTTTTCGTACA
>JAMDDG010000043.1 GCA_023488865.1 Bacteroidota bacterium
TGGAGAAACAAATTTACCCGCTTTCATCTCACAAATCTCTCCCAATTTCTTTATTTCATACCTTTCTTCAGAAACAACACCTACTCTTACCGATATTTCATTTTGGGTGATGGCTATGGTTTGCTTTGCCTTTTCGACCTCTGCTTCTAAACCTTCTATTTCAGAAACTATTTTTTCCTGAATTTCATTAGGAGGAAGAGGGATTCTCATATTCAATAGATTATCTCTATTCAATCCGCCTTGCGCCTGTCCTGATATATTTGCCTTTAGAATTGATTGTCCTATAGATGAGTAAAAGATATTAAATAAATATTTTTGTGTTGTAACAGTTTTAGACCTTAATGCAAAAACATGTTCGTTTATCATACCTTCTGAAAAAGGAAATTCAGACATTTTAAAAAATGCAACTTTACCAGTTAATGCACCATCTTTGCAGATTAAAATATCATTGTCTTCAAGTATACCCTGGTTTGAATTTAAATAATAATCTCGCGGAACAAATTTCATGTTTGATAAAGATAGTTTACCATCAAGACCAATATGTTCACCTCCTAAGCTTGGCAAACCAGAAGAATATTCACTTACTCCACCTTTAGGTCTTTTACCACTCTGTAATCCTGTAATTATTTCATTTAAACGAATAGCTGCGTATTTACTTTGTAGCGTCAGTTTTTTTTTTGCCGACAGCGAAATAGTCTTTTCAAAATCTACTCGGTCAAAAGAAAACATTTCAACCAATTCAAGATGAAAAATATTGTTCTTTAATTCTTCATGTATTTTAAAATCATGTTCGCCTTTGAAGGTTTTATAGATGTATGTGCTTGCTTTTTCAGGGTTATCAAATGAAACGGCATCATAAAGTTTGGTGCATTCATCAATTGTTTTGCTTCGTTGTATCGGGTGGATTCCTTCGCTACCCCTGCGGTTGCTAAATTCGTAACCCAGGAATTGCTTTTCGGCATCTTTTTCGCCCGATTTTACCAAAACAATCTTTTGAGGGTATGTCAAAATGAAGTAAAACAGTTTTTCCAGTTCAATGGCAACAATGCTGTACAATTTTTCCTGCTGGTTTCTGGCTTTTACTTTATTGTCATACTCTTTGAATAGTTCGTGTTTTTTAATAGCAGCATTGGGCTGTTTCTGAATAAGGGTGAGGTAGTCGTCGAATCCAATATTCTCCCAAACGTGTGAAATATATTTACTTAAAGGCTTTTCAATGCCGTTAATGGTAACATCCTGTAAATTAATAGCAAACTTATCAACCGAAGCACGAATGTTTACCCAATCGGCATTGTTTCTGCGCCTTAAAAACAGGATAACGGTGTTGGTCCCGGTTGCCATAAATGTATTATTGCCCAACTCGGTAATGGCAATTATTTCAAAATATTTGAAAATAATTTCACGCGATTGAGTGTAAATGCCTGAATTGCTTAAAATGCTGCTTGGCAGGATGATTCCGGCAATCCCGCCATCTTTTAGCAATTGTTTCGTCCTTTCGATAAACAAGCATTCAATTTCACAACTTTGGTCGGTCAATCTGGAATATAAATCAAAAGCATTGTTTGCCTTTTCTTCGTCCATCATATTGCCCTTAAATGCTGATACAGAATATGGTGGGTTTGAAACTACAATGTCGAATTGCTTATTGTCTTGCTGATATGTCCTGTCGGCAGTTTTTAGTAAATCTTTGAAATCCTTGCTTGAACCAAAATCGCCTAAGCCATCGCCATGAATAACCTTAGCCAAGCCATCTCCATGTAAATAACAGCTGACTTTTGCGGTTTTTACAAGCCGATAATCCTTTTCTATGGCATATACATATTTTTCAGCCCAGTCGAATTGAGATTCTTTCCAGCTTTTTATGGTTTTCTTTGTTTCAGGTGAGTATTTACTGGCATCTGAGATATTGTCAATATATTTTTGGATATCCTCCATTGATTCGGTCACAAAATGCCCACTGCCAGCAGCATAGTCAATAATTGTTGGTAATAAGTCATTCTTATTGCCTTCCAACAATTTTCGTTCAATAATTTCGATTGTGGGGATACTTCTCAGAATAAAGCGGGCAACCGGAACTGGTGTAAAAAACTGTCCTGATTCCTGTTTTAATCCTGTAGTCAAAAGCAATTCGAAGAAGTCGCTCAAAAACTGCTGGCGGTAATTGTATCGTAATTGATAAACCTGTAACAGCTCAACAATTTCCTTTACGACTTTTGCATTATCATAAAATGATTCATCATCATATACTTCTTTAATGGCGAACTCATTGTTTTTTTTGAGGCGTATTTCTGTTAAAATATTTTTGAACTCTTCTCTGTATTTGTCGTCAACCTGTTTAAAGCGTTTGTCAAATTCGCTGTCACTAACATCAGTGACCGTTTTTTCCAAAAGTTCCAACATTCCCCTGTTGTAGAGGTCAGTCAACCGTTTTTGAAAAGAGATGTGGGTATCTTCACCTTCTATCCATTGAAAATGCAATTGTTCATCACCGTTCCTGTTTTCATCAACAATTTTACAAAGAAATAGAGTAAATATTTTATTGAAAGCGTTGGGTTTATCAGAAACCACATTGTGACGCAATATTTCCAAAAAACGATTGAAAATAAAACTGCTATCTTCCTGTCTGAGGACCTTTAAGTCCTTTTTTGTTAATGCTTTGCTTTGGTATTCATAAGGAGTTACCCAACTTTCAAAAATTCCGTTGGTTTTAGGTAATTTATTCCAACGCTCGTAAAAATCCTTCACATTACCGGTTTGACGGTAATCATCTTCAATCTTTACTATCACGTTTTTAAAGCTAACTTCTGATTTGTCAAAAACGGAGGCATAAAGCATTAAAACATCTGCGTTTTTGTCTTGTTGAAAATAGGTAAAAAGTTGACCACCATCTTTATCTATCCTTTTTTGTTCTTTGTCAAATTCAGTGCCCCATACCTTGCATTCAATCATCAAATAAGAAGATCCATCGTTTCTGGTTACAAGAATATCAAGTCTGCCACTGGTTCCATGCCCAGTTGCCCAAGTTTTCTCAAGAACAATGTTCTGGGGTTGATACCCTTTTTCTAATAGACGGTTAACACATTCAAGCACAACCCAATTTTCGTTTTGTGTAAAATTTAAGGTAGTGCTACTTTCCGCATTTATTAATGTACCATAATTGATTTTTTCAGTTTCAACATCAACCTCAATGTTATAATCATTGCAACCAGCATATTTTTTCTGATAAATCCCAGAGGTATTCTCCTTTGGAATAAAACCCAGATATTTAATTAGATTCTTGTATGGCATGGTTGGCAATTAAAATTCAATTTTACTTTGTTTTGTATTCTTCGTTTTTAAATAGGCAATAGCCTTTTCTGCTAAAGTAAAAATATTTTCAGGACAATTGTTTTTATAGGCTTCCCGCGCAAATTTGTCTGCATAGTATAACTCTTTGATTTTGAGCATATTTATTTCAAATATGTCCGCCAATAAAGGCAGTTTTGATGCGCTTAATTGTTTGCTGTCATTTTCAATCCGACTAATTGCCGTAGAATTAATACCAAGTTTTGCACCAAAATCAGTTTGAGTCCACCTTCGTTTTTCTCTTTCTGTTCTTATAAAACCGCTAAAACTTGTCATTTTTAAATTTTATCAAATTAGACTTGATCCAGATATGACAAATATAAACAATCTGTATTAAAAATCAAAATCTTTTCAAACAATTTTTGAGATTTGGAATGAAAACAGTTATTATGCGAATATTGATCTAGTGTAGGTTGGGCTTGTTTGAATATAAGCTGTTTTGAGAGTTAGCATTTTGCCCACTTCTTATCTTTTTATAGTAAAATTACCAATTTAGCATTTCCCCTTTTGCTAGTTTTTAACAAATGCATCAGCACATAAACTATTATTTAATAGCTCCTCAGCAATCCCACCATCTCTTCCGCCGCCCTTTCTGCACATCCCGGGGGGCCCAGCTTGGCGAGCATTAATTTATAGTTCTGCAGCATCTCCTCCCGGTAAGCTGAATCTTCCAGAATTTTTCGCAGCTCACCGCCCACTTTTTCCGGGGTACAGTTTTCCTGGAAAAATTCTTTCACAATCTCTTTGTTCATCACCAGATTGACCAGCGATATCCACTGAATTTTTAGAAAAAATTTCCTCAGAAGTGAGGTCAGCCTTCCCAGCTCAATGATGTAACAAACCACCTGAGGCACATTGATTACGGCCGTTTCGAGGGTTGCCGTTCCGGATGCGACTACTGCCGCTTTGGATTGCTGCAAGAGCTCGTACGTCTTTCCGAAAATAACCGGAATTTTGTTTTTCGGCATGTTCCCGTGGTACAATTCAAGGGTCAGGGAGGGTGCGCCGGCTATGACAAACTGATAGTCAGGAAAAAGGGTTGCGACTTGCGTCAGGGTTGGCAGAATCAGCTTAATTTCCTGCCGGCGGCTACCGGACAGCAAGGCTACAATGGGTTTATCTTCCAGGCCGTTTTCGCTGATAAACTCCCGGCAGGTTTGGTTACGGTTGGGACGAACGGCCAGTTCATCCACGGTAGGGTTACCTACATAACGGATCCGGTAGTTGTGCTTGTCGTAGAAATCCTTCTCGAACGGGAAGATCGCAAACAGCTCGTCCACATAGTTTTTGATCCATTTGACCCGGCCGGACCGCCAGGCCCATATTTTGGGGGAAATATAATAAAATGTCTTGATATTATGCGCTTTGGCAAATCTGGCCATCCGCAGGTTGAAACCGGGATAATCGACCAATATCAGCACGTCAGGTTGAAATTCGATCAATTTTCCCTCTGCCAATTTGAAATTCTTTTTGATCTTGCCTAAGTTCTTCAGCACGGTAAAAAAGCCCATAAAAGCCATTTCACGGTAGTGCTTTAACAGGGTGCCCCCCTGTTCGGCCATCAGGTCACCGCCGAAAAAACAGAAAGTGGCTTCCGGGTCTTTCTTTTTGATCCCGCCCATCAGGTGGGAAGCATGTAAATCGCCCGACGCTTCTCCGGCAATGATAAAATATCTCATCTTTTCGATGTATTAGTGGTATTGATCTTACATGAAAAATTTCAGGGCAAAAATTGCTATCGCGAATAAAATAGTGATCGCCATCACTCCCCTGCCTGATTTAAAGCGGTTGGTCCGGACAAAAAACATAAAAGGGATCAGATTAGGGAAGACTGAGAGGCTCATCACGTGCACAATTTTTCCGGTTTGGACCAGAAGCTGGAAATAATGGACAAAAGTCAGGTCCCGAAACCTGAAAAGAAAGTACAAAAGAAAGAAGACGACCGGAAAACCCAGCCCGAGAAAGAATCCAAGCCAAAATTTGTTCAAACCTGAAGGTTCGGTGTAAGCAGCTCCCATATAATCAGAATTTCCATTTTTGCATGAACTGAAAGGCAGTATAAGCAGTCAGGTCGTTGGTTATCGGAACAACGGAAACAAAGCCGTTGAGCAAGGCAAAAGTGTCGGTATCGCGCGCTTCGTTCTCGGTATCGTCGAAATAACCGGTCATCCAGTAATAGTCGCGGCCATGAGGATCCGTTCGTTTTTCGAACTCTTCCATCCATTTTCCGCGGGTCTGGCGGGAGAAATTGATCCCTTTTACCTCTCCTTTCGGGATATTGACGTTTAAACAGATTCCGTCCGGCAAACCGTTTTCAGCCACTTTTTGAAAGATCCGGGCTACCACTTTTTTGGCTTTGGTGAAATCGGCTTCGTTAGAATAATCATCAAGCGAAAAGCCGATGGAGGGCACTCCATGGATCGAACCTTCAATGGCAGCCCCCATGGTACCGGAATAAAGCACTGAAATGGAAGTGTTTGCTCCATGATTGATGCCGGAAATAACAAAATCGGGCATACGGTCAA
>JAMDDG010000288.1 GCA_023488865.1 Bacteroidota bacterium
ACAATGAAACGGGGAAACGGAGATTGATTAGAGTTGTTTCGTTACCCTGAAAGGGTTAAATGTGATTAACCCCGGGTGGAGCGAAGCGGAACCCGGGGCAAGGGAATGCCAAAAGATCACCGTCCGCGTTCAAATGCCCATCAGGAATGACATTCCGGGATCGGACGGAAGGCGCTGATGATGATTGGAGAGGAGGAATGAGTGCAACTCCGAAGAACCCTGAGCAGAGCCGAAGGGGTGATGGTATTTAGGAAGAAGATCCGGTCCCAGAGCGAAGCCGAAGTGCATTGCCGTCTGCTTTAGCTGACGGATAATAAGATGAATATAAAAAGTGGCTTTAGCCAAACATTATATAAGAATAATTACATTTTAAGAATTTAATTGTTTAACTTTGAGATGTTTAAACCTAAAAACTAATCACAATGAAAATGAAAGGTAAAATAATGATACTCCCTTTACTGGCGTTTATTCTTCTATTAGGTTGCTCCAAGACAACCGAGGATAAGCGAAATCAAAGTGATACCGTAACAGATATAGAAGGTAATGTTTATAAAACTGTACATACTTGAAATGAATATACTTACTGAAATAATTGACCAGCTTATTGATAGTAAAAATTCAATAACAGACTCTTTGCTTAAAGTTAAGGTTTTAGCATCAAGACTGAAAAATAAAACCCTTTACAATTGGGTTGACAGGGAATTATCAGGTTATGAATCATTGGATCAAGTTCCAGAATACAGAATTACTGGCTGTATTTTAATTGGTAACATAATGAATGGTAACTGGCAATTAAAGAATCAAGTGATAGCAACAATTGACTTGCCTGATTTTATTAAAAGGCATGTTGAGATAATTAAGTTTAATCAGGCTATTTCTGTTTTGGAGAGATATTTAATTGAAAATCAAAATCCATTATCATACGCTATTCCAGCTGAGACACTTGGTTATCTAACTGAGAATTATCAAAGAATGGGGAATCCTTATGCAACAGTTTATTCCGCTCGAAAACAAGTAGACTTAGGGGTAATCCAACATGCTATTTCCGAGGTGAGGAATAAGGCACTTGACTTGTTGCTAAAATTAGAGGAAGAATTTGGTGTTGAAATCGAGCTTCAAGAATTGATTAAGAAGAAAACTCATGTAAATGAAATAATCAACAATATTATGAAACAAACAATTATCACTAAGGGTGATGGCAATGTTATAAATACAGGTAGTGAAAACACTATAAAAATAAAAGTTCGTATCGAAAATCAAAACTTTGAAGAGTTAAGTAAGGCGCTCAGAGAAAATCATGTTCAAGAAAATGAGATTGAGACGTTGAAACAAATTATTGGTGAAGAACCTGATTATAATAAAAAACTATTCGGTCCAAAAGTGAATAATTGGATACAAAAAATGACTAATAAAGCATTGAACGGAACATGGCAAGTTGGAATTGGTGCTGCAGGTACTATTTTGGCTGAATTACTGAAACAATATTATGGAATGTAAAATTTCTATTTTGACGGAGTTTTAATATCAAATCCTTCCTTAAAGAATTCTTCAAGAGAAATATCTAGAGCCCTCAGCACTTTGAGCAAACTGCTGAAGCGCAGATCCTGTCCTTTTTCATAACGACCATATTGAGCCCTGGGAAGTTCGTTATCAAAGGCAAACTGCTCATAGTTTGAATAACCTTTCTTGCTGCGAAGTTCTCTCAATCTATTTGCAAGGTTTTGCAACTGAATATTAATATAATCGTCCTCCTTTACCATACAGTAAAGAAAAATCAATTACATCTAAAATATTACCACT
This sequence comes from Bacteroidota bacterium, assembly GCA_023488865.1. Classification (GTDB taxonomy): domain Bacteria; phylum Bacteroidota; class Bacteroidia; order Bacteroidales; family Prolixibacteraceae; genus CAINVV01. The sequence continues at coordinate 1,801 of JAMDDG010000288.1, forward strand.
TAAAAGATACCACTTATGTGTAGTAATTTTATTATTTTTATGTAAATTAGCAGTTTTAAAATTCAGATTATTACTAATTTAAAAATGAAGATCGTGAAAAAAGTAATGCTAATTATTGGTTTTTTATCTATAATCCTAACGGGTTGTACTAAAAAAGTAGTTGATGAATCAAGTCAAACTAATACGGTAACCGACGTAGACGGTAATGTTTATAAAACTGTCGCTATCGGTACTCAAACATGGATTGTCGAAAATCTGAAAGTGACCAAATTAAATGATGGAACAAGCATACCAAATGTGACTGCAAACAATGCATGGAGTATCCTTGCTACTCCCGGATACTGTTGGTACAATAATGATATGTCAAATAAAAATGTTTACGGTGGTTTATACAATTGGTATACAGTGAGCACAGGGAAGCTTTGTCCAACTGGTTGGCATGTTCCAAGCGTTTCCGAGTGGACAACCTTAATAAACTTCTTAGGTAGCGAAACTGTTGCAGGGGGTAAAATGAAAGAAACAGGATTATCGCATTGGATAACTCCAAATGCAGGGGCAACAAACAGTTCTGGTTTTACGGCTCTTCCTGCAGGTATCCGCTATTCTAATACTGATAATTTTGCCGGTTCTCTCGGCTTTGATGCTAATTTTTGGACCAGCACTCAGTACACTGATCAATATAATAATGAATATACAGTTACTGATATCTCCTTGGGCAATGATGGCACATATGTATACTTCTACCATCATGCTTTGAAAAAGGATGGAAATTCTGTTCGCTGCTGCAAGGATTAGATGTGCCAAGAAACACGGTGTAAAATTGTTTAACTAAAAAATAATACTTCAAATTGTAATTTTAAAGCTATGAAAAAGTCAATTTTGGTCGTCATTCTAATTTGTTACTTTCTTCCTTTATTTGCTCAGGAGGAAAAATTTGATAATGGAGAAACTTATTCATCTAAGAGAAAAAAACTCTCTACAAGGTTAGCTTTGGCAACGAAATCACACTCTAACCAGCTTGCCTACTGTTTAGTTGAATATCACAATGAGAGATTTGGGGCTACACTAGTTGGACTTGGAAGCATGGTTTTAAGTGGAACATCAATAATTTTAAGTGGCAAACAAAATTCAAGTTTTGCCACATATATTGATCCCAAAACTCATGTCACTACATATAAAAACTCATATCCAAATTTTTTTGAAAGTCCAGCAGGTTATGTTGCAATAGCAGGAGGTATTGCAGGATTAGTAAGTATGATAATTTTCATTGACGCTGAAAAATGGATTAGTCAGAGAAATATCGTTTTTACGAACAATGGACTGGCATACCGATTTTAGTTAAAATCAATATGTTAAATAAATTATTTATTAGCTTGTAAGTTAATAAAAACCCGAGCGATTAACCCGGGTTTCTTTTAAAGGATTTGTTTTTAACGGCAAGACGCCAACAAACTAATCAGAGCTGTGATAAATGCGGCAATTGCTGTGAGCAATTTTGAGAGGACAGAAATCCACTGCTTCATTTAACCTCCTTTTTTTAATTGGCCTGACCCTATTGCATATTAAAATAATTTGTATTTTTGATGTGTCGAATACCAAAAAATACATCCGGGTCAGTCCGGGTTTAACTTAGCCAGATGCAAAAGTCTGGCTTTTTTTATGAACTGACTCAAAAATAATTACTTAACAGATAAAAAATACGCGATTCTCTTAGCAAGAAAAGAAAAGTTGTTAACTTTAAATGTTAATATTCAGATATTCAGTAAGATAAAATCTGTTTTCTCCTAAAAAATTGACAGAATTTTAAGTCAATCGACTCCTTCCTTTGTGAAATAAATTTTAGGTTTTCATGGAAGTGCCGCGGAACCCCGTGAAATATAATGCAGAGAATACAACTTCCGCTCACAAATGTTCAAAAATGGTATCAGACGGTATCGGACCGAAGGAACAAATAGGCTTCAATGAACCCATCTATATTTTGGACAAGCCAGAAAAACTATGCCAATTATTCCCATTTTTCCCCGATTTGCCGTAAATTTATGTATGACTCTTACCGAAAATCCATCCGAAGATCTGCTGCATAAAATTGCCATCTCATTGGTTCCGGGGATCGGCTGTATCACTGCCAAATCGCTGATTGCCTATTGCGGCAGCGCCGGACAGGTATTTAAAGAGAAGGAGAAAATTTTGAGGACGGTTCCGGGAATCGGAACAGTATTGGCCAAAAACATCCTCCAATCCAAAGTTTTGTCCAGAGCGGGAAAAGAGGTTGAATTTATTGGCAGGAATCAGGTCAACGCCCATTTTTACCTCGACGAGAGTTACCCGCAACGGCTAAAATCCTGCGTGGATGCCCCCATTCTTCTTTTCTCCAAAGGGAAACCTGATTTAAACTGCAACAAAGTCATCAGCATTGTAGGCACCAGAAATGCAACGGAATATGGCCGCGAGCTGGTGGATAAATTTATCCTTTCAATTGCCGAACGGGGATATGACATTCAGATAGTCAGTGGATTGGCTTACGGAATTGATGTCCAGGCCCATCGCGCGGCACTGCGGAACAATCTTAGTACAGTAGCGGTGATGGCCCATGGGCTTGAAACGGTTTATCCATCTTTCCACAAGGCAATTGCGCAGGAGATGTGTGAGCGAAACGGAGGGATGGTGAGCGATTTTCTGAGCTATTCGTCGATCGACCGTAAAAATTTTCTGCGTCGAAACCGGATTATTGCCGGATTGGCCGACGCCGTCGTTGTGGTGGAATCTGCAAAAAAAGGAGGCGCTTTGTTGACAGCAGAACTTGCCGTTTCCTACAACCGCGATCTCTTTGCTTTTCCCGGCAGGGTAGGAGAGACCTATGCGGAGGGTTGCCACTATCTGATTAAATCGAATAGAGCCGGGTTAATTGAGAACCTCGGGGATTTGGAGTATTGCATGAACTGGCAGCCCGGCTCTTCCAACGCGGTTGGGGTTCAGCCCCGGCTTTTCGATGATTTAACACCGGACGAGCAAAAAGTGGCGGACTTGCTTCAGACAAATGATGAGTTGACGATAGACCAGATCTGCCTGCAAACCGGGTTGCCCATGAACCGGGTGTCACCAATGTTGTTGTCACTCGAATTTTCGGGTATTGTGAAATGCCTGCCCGGGAAAGTGTTCAGATTGACCTAAAAAGTTGTTACTTTGCAGTTCCTCAGTATGAAGCCAATAAACGAAAAGATTTTCGGTTTTCGATTTTGGATTAGGGGAAAGCAGTTCGATCAGCCGGCGGCTTGTTTTTGAGGCTAAAAGCTAATTGCTTGAAGTTACATAAGAGGATAAATAAGAAAAATGAGTACAAATTTCGATAAGTTTGGGATCGGTAAGTCAGTTTTGAAAGCTTTGGACGAGATAGGCTTTCACGATCCGACCCCTGTGCAGGAGCTGGCCATACCGGTAATCAAGTCGGGCCAGGATATTTTGGGCATTGCCCAGACCGGCACCGGGAAAACAGCGGCCTACCTGATCCCGATCCTGATGAAGCTGGTAAAGGCCGAGGGGGAAGATCCCCGCGCCCTGATCCTGGTGCCTACCAGGGAGTTGGCTATCCAGGTAGGTGAAGACATTGAGGAGCTGACACAATATACCAATATCCGTTCGGCTGCTGTTTTTGGAGGTATCGGCTGGACCAAACATGCCGAACTGGTGAAACCCGGGGTCGATATCGTGGTGGCAACCCCCGGCCGCTTGTGGGACCTTTACAGAGTTGGGGCGCTCAGGTTCAAGAAGATCAAAACATTGGTAATAGATGAGGCGGACCGCATGCTCGACATGGGTTTCATGCCGCAGTTGAACCAACTTTTTGAGGTGATCCCGCCCAGGCGGCAGAACTTGCTCTTTTCAGCCACCTTTTCTGATAAAATTGAGCTGATCAGCAACGAGTTCCTGACCTTCCCGGCCAGGGTGGAGGTTGCGCCATCCGCTACTACCGTGGATAAAGTGGAGCAATATTTCTACCGCCTGCCCAATTTCCGGAGCAAACTGAACCTGATCAACTACTTGCTGACAGATACTGAAACCTACAAAA
>JAMDDG010000185.1 GCA_023488865.1 Bacteroidota bacterium
TTTGTTGCGTGTTAGATGGTTATAAACGTACTTAATATTTATTAATTACCAAAGCTTTAGGCAGAAAAATTGCGCGGGCAAAGTTCAACTTTGCGGGAAAACAGGCCGGTAGAAACGTTGAAATTGCTTGCGCATATTGTCCCGTACGGGACAACAGAGGGTTGTTTTTCCCCCGTTTCTACCGGCCCCTGGCCCCTAACGGAACCTTTCAATAATTAACCTAATCCGGAAGTGAATATTTTCCCGGAATACAGGCTCACGCTTTTACCTTTACAGCCCGTGCCGTATCGTCTACTTCGAAACCGTATTCGCCCAGGACTTTAGGGGTTTGGCGGTAAGCGCCTAACAATAAATCACGGCTTGCTTTGACCGATTCGACAATTTCACCCAACAGCAGGTCGCGCTGCCGGTAGGCCTCTTCGGCTTGCCGTGTGAGTTCTTCAGCCTGGTTGTGCAACTGTAAACAAGGCGCTACGGTTGGCCCGTTGTCTGCCCATTTGTGGGATACCATCGCGTTCAACGGCGATGAAGCAGCCAAACTGGTGTGTTTCTGGTACACTTTTGCTGCTAAATCCAATAATTCTTCTGCGTTTTTCGGGATAATAACCCGGTAAGATGAATTTGCCATACTTTACTGATTTAAAAGTTAAATATTTAGATAAAAACACCCTCAGTTTAGTTCGAAATCGACGAAATTCAGCCCAACATCGACGAAATCGTGCCCGTTACCCCCTCCGTCTGGCTCAACTTTGCCGAAATCATGCCCGTTGCCCCCTCCGTCGAGCCCAACATCGGCGAAATCGTGCCAGTCACCCCCTCCGTCTGGCTCAACTTTGCCGAAATTCAGTCCGCAACCGGCGAAATCATGCCCGACACCGGCGGAATCAAGCCCGTAATCCCCGGTTTTATGCCCGGCCTCCCTGAAATCGGGCTCAATTTGAAATAGCAAGTATTCAAACCAACAGAATTGCGCGCTAATCCAAAAAAAATGATTGTGATTTTCCAGGAATTGGTTAAGATTCAAAGGAATTTGGCTAAAATAGGCTTGCGGGATAGGATCAGGCTTAACGCAATATTAAATTTTCAAATTTTGTGAATGAATATGTGAATGAATAAATATAAATAACAGCATTTATTAAAACAAAATCCTTACTTTCAGTAGCTAAGGTAAGTATAATATTTCGCAATTGTGCTTTTTTTCACCATTATTTTATTCAAAAGCTGTGTGGAATTTCCCCGTAAGGGAAAACCGGAGGGTAGAAACGTCGAAATTTGTTGCTTGTAGCCCTACTGTTTGTTCTCTTCCCTGCGGAAAGGCGGGAAGAAAACCCAGTAAATACCGCCGAGCGAAACCAGGGTGGAAAGGAGAAAAAACATCAAACTGAGGGCGATGGAGAGCTCGTTGTTAAGGTGCAGGGATTTTGCCCCTAATAAAAAAACCATCTCGCGGGCCCCTACACCTCCTATGGTAATTGGTAAAGCTGTGGCTATAGCTGAGAAGAAAAATAGAAAAAGGTATTCAGAAACACCTTCAAACTGATGAAAAGAGTACAGGATCATCAGCGCCGCAATCAGTTGCATCAACTGCAAAAGCATCGACCAGCCAAACAGGCCGGCATGGATGGGAAGAAAACTTTTGAGAAAGTACCGCAGAACAAAATAATAAAAGAGGTACAAAAATGGAAGGCAGAGCCATCCGGGCCATCCGATCTTGAACTCGTCGCCGGAAATATAATACAACACGATGGTGATTACCCCGATGGCGACCAACCCGGAAACCCTGTTGACCAGCATGGCGCCGATGTTCTTCTTAACGCCGTTTTGACGGTATTTGTTCACCAGGTACACCTTGACCCCGTCGCCGCCAATACCTCCCGGCAGGAAAAGGTTGTAAAACATCCCCAGCCAGAATAATTTGAGATTAAGCAACGGGGATATACGGGCGCCTGTAACCCGGAACGAAAGGTTTTGCCGTAAGCCGGACAATATGGAAGAGACACCGATAAAAAACAATCCTGCAACCAGGTATCCTAAATTGGCCGTGGAATAAACCGTCAAAACTTCCTGAAAAGATATTTGGCGCAGTACCCACCAAATAGCAATAACAGAGACAACTAACTTTAGGAAATTTAAGCTATACTTCTTAATTTTATCAGACACAAGCATTAATTTTATTCGAACAGGCCCCAAAAGTACAATTTATCAGATGCGAATGAAAATCTTTTGTTTGTAAAGAAAGTAGCAGATGTACCACAAAGAGGACCATACCATGGAAGAAACAACTATTTCAATGGTCAAATTGCCTCCCCAACTGAAGAAAAGCGGCACGAAGGGTTTATAGAGTTTCGCAATCAGTTCACCTCCGCCAACGTGGGCGAAGAGATAGATGAAGAGCGGGTTCATCCCCACGATGGCAAAAAACCTGACTCCTTTTCTGAATTTCATTACATCAATCATCCAGTAGGAGATGGCCAGCGCGATAAACGCCCATCCTCCGCTAACAATTACGAACGAAGGGGTGCAAATGCGTTTAATGATGGGGACCAGCGGATCCAGGGCATAACCAACCACCAGGCCAATCGCTCCGGCTATAAACATGATTTTTACCTTTTTCATCGGGGTCCAATCGTTCATCAGGATCATTCCGGCAACGACGCCCCAGATGGTATGGGCGCTCGTTGGGATTGCATTAAAAGCGACCCAGTGGCCGCTGTTCATTTGTCCGGTAGTGGTAACATCAAACCAGGTACCGAAATTATGGTCCGCTACGTAGGGCTGGTCATAACCGGCCACCGGCCAAAACTGATAAAGCAGATAGGTGAGCAGGATCAATCCGAATGAGACCAGCAATTGCCATTTTACAGCTTTGCGCATCAGCAGGAATGCCACCAGGTAGGTAACGGAGAGCTGGGCCAGGACATTGGCGAATCGATATTCAATCTTGCCGGGGCCAATACAATAAAGTGCCCATCCAAGAAAGAAAAGCCAAAATGAACGTTTCAGCGTGTGCCGAAAGGTTTGGTTCCAGCTGTCGCCCCGGTTCCATCTTTTAGTAAATGAAAATGGCATGGCAACCCCCACGATAAACATGAAAAAGGGTTGGATCAGGTCCCAGAAATGCAATCCGTTCCAAGGGTGGTGGCTCAACTGGTTTCCAATGAAATAGACAAGGGTCCCATTGAAGTAAGGATCAGTCAGTTTTCCGAAAAGTTCCGAAAATTCGCCTATCAGTAAGAACATCGTTATCCCCCTGAAAAAATCAATGGAGAGGATTCTGTCATTCTCGGTAGTCAACTGGGTAGAGTTAGTCATTTTGTTGCAGTAAGTTTAGTTGAAGATCATTGAAAGCTACTACCAAATTTAAAATTAAATTTTGGTTATTATGTTTTACACCCGCCGGGCCTATCCCTGCCAATTCCGTTTTAATCTTTGATATTGAACTGATTGATGTCAAGTGAATACACAAAGGAATTGAAGGTTTTCTTTTTGTTTTTAATCACGGTCAAACATTGATTTATCTGCCCCGCATATTGGGCAGCACCAATCATCCGGTAAATCTTCAAATTTAGTACCTGGTTCTATACCCGAAATAGGATCGCCTTTCTCGGATTCATAGGTATAGTGGCAGAGTTGACATTGCCACAACTCATTCACTTTACCGGTATTTTTGACCTCTTCTTTTAGCTTTGATTCATCAATATAAGTGGGGGCATTTTTAGGCGAGAAGCCTTTCATTACTTCACGGTAGTAGTTGTATGTCAGTGATTTGTCGTTTGAATCGATTAAATCTGAAGCGATTAATTCACCGATGAACAGCAAGTGACTGCCAACATCAAATGTGTCAGTTATTTTACAATCAAACCAGGCCAGGCAGGAATCTGTTACAATTGGAGAACCGGTTTTCCCGATAAAATAGTTGACCCCTTTGAATTTATCGATCTCCCGGCTACTTCGGTATCCGAAATTCCCAATTAATCCGGCAGGGGCTTTTTCTCCCAGGACAGAAAAGGCGAACGCCCCGCTTTTTCTAAGTATTTCAGCGGTAAAATTGTCTTTGTTACAACTTATTCCAAATTTTGGAGGATGTGCGGTTACCTGAAAAACCGTATTGGCAACGTAACAAGCTTTTGTATCCTGATATTTTGAAGATACAAGATAAAGGCCGTAAGAAACTTTAAAAAACGATTCGAAATTAATCATGGGTTGTCAATTATTTTGTCATAAATAAAGTGGTTTAAATATAAGTGAAAACCAACTAATTCTGTTCCTATTTTTACAATCATTTAAAATAGACCACTAAGATTATTTCTCAACTAAAAAGAGCCGGAAGGAAATCTTTTTTTGTGTTTTATAACATATTTCAATCTACTGGATAATTTATAACTTTGTTCGTTATCGTACACGGAATTCATTAGCAACTTATTCACTTTAATAATTTAACCATGTCTGACAGGAGAGAGTTTATTCAAAAATCTGCTATAGGTGCCAGTGCATTGACAGTTGGTGGCCTAACATTCAGTTCAAAAAGCTATGGACGTATCATTGGGGCCAACGACAGGGTGAATGTCGCAATCATCGGCTTCTCTGATCGGTTTAACAGTGCGTTGTTTCCAAGTTTCGTAGATCATGCCAAAAATCAAAATTTTCAATTTGTCGCACTTTCCGATCTATGGAATAAAAGACGTGAAGACGGGAAAGCGTTTATCAAAGCGAAAGCTGGTTGGGATGTAGATTTGTGCCGCAATAACGATGAACTTTACGAACGCAAGGACGTTGATGCGGTTATTATCAGTTCTCCGGATTTTGCACATGCTTCACATCTAACTGAAGCCGCCAATCACAAGAAAGATGCCTATTGCGAGAAACCTTTCGCTGAAACAATGGAAGATGCGAAAGCAGGATTAAACGCTTGTCATAAAAACAAAACAGTAGTCCAAATCGGATCACAAAGAAGAAGTACTGCCAATTACATTGCGGCAAATGAATATTTAAGATCCGGTAAATTTGGAGATATCGTGATGGTCGAAATGAGTTGGAACGTAAACCAACCCGGACGTTGGAGAAGGCCTGCAACCGTTAAACAGCTTAGAGAAGCCGATACCGACTGGAAACGGTTCCAGTTGAATCGGCCACAGGCAGCCTGGGATCCACGAAAATATTTGGAATTCAGACTTTTCTGGCCTTATTCTTCCGGTATTCCGGGACAATGGATGTGCCACCAGATTGACACCGTTCACTGGTTCACCGGTTTGGCCCATCCCCGCAGCGTTGCTACCAACGGAGGTATTTACCAATGGAAAGACGGCAGATCAAACGCGGATACACTGACATCCGTTTTTGATTACGGTGATGACAAAAAGGGGTTCCAGGTTGTTTATACTTCAAGATTCAGCAACAGTGCCGGTGGTACAAAAGAGTTGTATTACTCCAATGGTGGTATGCTTAACCTGGATACCAACAAAGTAACTTCTGATGGCGGATTGCGTGAAAGGGATGCCAAAGAGATGGAAATGAAGGCCAATCTGCTTCAGGCTTTTGAATTGCCAAAAGTTGCCATGGCGACCGGAGCTGACACCAGCAAGGATCCTTCAACGTCTGCTCACATGTTGAACTGGATGCAGTGCGTCAGGTCACGCGAAAAAACCCACGCGCCCATAGAAGCCGGTTACAGTCATGCCATTGCGATCATTATGGCGAATGCTGCTTACCGCACCGGATTGCGTGCTACTTTTGATGAAAAACTTCAGGAAGTAATTTGTGGAGGAAAGGTATTCAAATA
>JAMDDG010000296.1 GCA_023488865.1 Bacteroidota bacterium
GGATAAAGACTTCCAGATTCGGCCAGATTTCAAGCAAATTTGATTTTCCTGTGTAATTAAGGATGTATTTCATCAGCACCAGGTTCCAGGAGGGAACCCCTGCAAAAGAGGTGACATTTTCGTGAATCGAGGTCTTTGCAATCTCTTCGATCTTCTTCTCAAACTGTTCGATCAGGGCTATCTCGGTAGGGGGTGTCCGGTGAAAATCCGTCCAGAAAGGGAGATTTTCGATCATGATGGCTGAAAGATCACCATAGTATGAGTTGTTGTTCATGCTGTTGGTACGATGGCTGCCACCCAGCGTCAGACTCTTGCCGGATAAAATCCTGGTCTCAGGGAAATTTTTATAATAGATGGCCAGCACATCTTTGCCACCCTGAAAATGGCACTCATCGAGCGATTCTTTAGAAACCGGTATAAATTTGCTTTTGGCATTGGTAGTACCGGAAGATTTGGCAAACCACCTGATCTCGCCCGGCCAAAGCACATTTTTTTTCCCTTCGATCATTTGGCTGATATAAGGTTCAATTTTTTCGTAGGTGGAAATGGGTACCCTTTGCTGAAAATCCGAAATAGAGGAGATCGATTCATAATCATATTTCTTCCCCCATTCGCAATTTTTTGCAGAACCGATCAGATCAAAAAGCAGCTCCACCTGAATATCCCTGGCATGTTCGCGGTAGAGATCAATCTGATAAATCCTTTTATAGTTGATCCAGCTGATAATCGAGTTGACGATGGCCATGAAGTCCGGTTAATGGTTAATCCTATTTTTATTACGGAGGTTAAAACTACTAATTTTCGAGCAATCAGAGGTTGTGAGCATTTTATTTTTTAACTTTATTCCCTATATTATTAATCACGCAAAAGTTATGAACATCATCGACCTGATACTGATTATCCTGCTTATCGCTGCCGCGATACGGGGGTTTGTCAAAGGCTTTTTTGTAGAGTTTGCCTCCGTGGCGGCCCTCATCCTGGGGGTTGTGTGTGCCATGATGTTCTCTGGCTATGTCGGGAACTGGCTGACGGGAGTCCTCTCATGGCGGCCTGCGACGATCAAAGCCGTTGCCTTTGTGATCATCTTTATCAGTGTGGTGATCGTTGTCCACCTGATCGCCAATGCACTGGAGAAATTCGTGCGCGCCATAGCGCTGGGTATCCTCAGCCGGTTGGGCGGGGCAGTTTTTGGTGTGATCAAAGCTGCCTTTATCCTGAGCTTTTTGATGTATGTGATTGCCCGGATCGAAGCCTACGACGTCACTATCATTCCCAAAGGGCCCAAAAGCGAATCGAAATATTATACCCCTATCGAGAAATTAGCCCCGAACCTTTTCCCGTTCCTCAGGGTGGAGAAGGAGGAGATCCAGAAGAAGATTGCATTGTTAAAATAACCCGTTCCGGGTTATTTTAACAATGCAATCTTCTTCGAGAAATCCTTCCAGTACTTCAGGTGAAACTCCATGCTTTTCTCTTTGATTAACAGCTCGTTGGGCGAATAATTGTCTTTTGGCATGTTGATAAAGCGACTTCCCGGCAGGTAAAGCGACGCCTGTTCGGGATGAAACTGTACCCCAATTACCTCTTTGAAGATCTTGTGCTGCAACCCTTCGATAATTTTGCCATCCAACGAAGTGGCGATCACCTCCATGTTTTTTCCTAATTTGCCTACAGCCTGATGATGTGAACTCAAAACGTAAGGCTCTTGCTGCTCCATATGCAGACAAAGGTCGTGGATGTATCCTTTGGGAGCAATTTTGATGGGATGAAGAACTCCCCAGGAGATGTCGCAGCCGGGATACAGTCGTTTTCTTGGTAAATATTCCGGGTATTGAGCTCCCCGCTGATTTTCATCAGTGTATAATTAGCAATTTGATGATCTTTCAGATACTTTTCCGATTTGCTGTAATCGAACACCTCTTTTTCGTAGTAAACTCCTACCATCTCCAGATCAGGTATCTCGATGACCTTTTGTTGGATCAGCGACAACATGTTCTCAATATTTTCGACGGTGGGATGGAGCAAAAATACCCGGTGCTGCGCTACCGCCGCAAAAAGGGAAAGTTGCAGGAACAGCAATAGAAATCGGGAAACTTTGGCTGATTATCAATTCGATTTTTATCGGCCGGAATAATGCGTTATTTTTGTCGAAAATTTTGACGATGAACTTTGTAGAAGAACTTTCCTGGAGAGGCATGATCCACGATAAAATGCCCGGATTGGAAGAGCAATTAGCTAAAGAGATGACCTCTGCGTACGTTGGCATTGATCCAACTGCAGATTCCCTGCACATCGGCCACTTAGTCGGCGTGATGATGCTGAAACATTTTCAGGTCTCCGGGCACAGACCGATCGTATTGGTTGGCGGCGCCACCGGTATGATTGGCGACCCTTCCGGGAAGTCGCAGGAAAGAAATTTGCTGGACGAAAGCACCTTGCGCTACAACCAGGAGTGTTTGAAAAAGCAGCTTGCCAAGTTCCTGGATTTTGAATCGGCTACCGCGAATGCCGCTGAGATGGTCAATAACTACGACTGGATGAGCACCTTCAGCTTCCTGGATTTCATCCGCGACATCGGCAAACACATTACTGTCAACTACATGATGGCCAAAGATTCGGTCAAGAAGCGGCTGGATACCGACAGTGGCTCGGGCATGTCGTTTACAGAATTCACCTACCAACTGGTGCAGGGGACCGATTTCCTCCACCTTTACCAGCATTACAACTGCAAATTACAGATGGGCGGCTCCGATCAATGGGGAAATATCACGACCGGCACCGAGCTGATCCGCCGCAAATTAGGTGGCGAGGCCTTTGCCCTTACCTGTCCGCTGATCAAAAAGGCCGATGGCACCAAATTCGGGAAGACCGAATCGGGCAATGTTTGGCTCGATCCGCAGCGCACCTCTCCGTATAAATTCTATCAGTTCTGGCTCAATACCTCGGACGAGGATGCCCAGAAATACATCAAGATATTTACCCTGCTGTCGAAAGATGCGGTGGAAGCGCTGGTAAAAGAGCACCTCGAAGCGCCACACCTGCGTTTGCTGCAGAAATGTCTGGCCAAAGAGGTAACCTGCATGGTCCACTCTGAAGAGGCTTACAACACTGCCGTGGAAGCCTCCGAAATCCTGTTTGGCAAAGGGACAGAAGATACTTTGCGGAAGCTCGACGAAGATACACTGCTCTCCATTTTTGAAGGAGTGCCGCAATTCAATATTTCCCGGGAGGAACTCACGGTAGGGATCAATGTCATCGACCTGCTGGCTGAAAAGTGTGAGGTATTTCCTTCCAAAGGCGAAGCGCGCCGCACCATTGCGGGCGGGGGCGTATCCATCAACAAAGTAAAACTCGAATCGGCCGATTTACCGGTAAATGCAACGCAGTTGATCGGCGGGAAATACCTGTTGGTGCAAAAGGGGAAGAAGAATTACTTTTTGCTTATCGCGGGATGAAACTAATGGACAATGGACAATGATGGATATTGCCGGATGGATGGACAATAAAGGGCAACAAAAAACGACCATAACTTATGAGTGAGAAACCGGCATCCGCTGACGTTTACGAACTGGAATTTTCGGTACGCGATTACGAGTGCGACCTGCAGGGGATCGTTAACAATGCCGTTTACCAGAACTATTACGAACATGCGCGGCACCAGTTCCTGTTAGGCAAGAAGATCGATTTTGCCACTTTGCACAACGAAGGGATCGACCTTATTGTCATCCGGGTAGAGATAGACTACAAATATTCGCTGCGTAGCGGCGATCTTTTTAAGGTGACGGTCACCACCCACCAGGAGGGGGCGCTGAGGCTGGTGTTTGAGCAGGATATCTTTAAGCTCCCGGAAAACAAACTGATATCCCATGCCAAGGTGACGGGAGTGGGGCTGAACCATGGCAGGCCTATGAAACTGGAGGCCGTTCCTGGATTTGAGGAGTTGATTTAATTTGTTTTCTTTTTTTTACCTTTGGCTGACACTTCTTTCAACACTACCAAATACAAATTAAAATTTTGATCCCATGTTAAGAAAAATCAGTCTGATCGGATCGTTGCTACTCTTGCTTTCGATTCCGAATGTTTCAAAAGCCATTGATGCTGCCAAACCTTTTCTCGGCCGTTGGGCCCTCTCCCTACCCGGTGGCGCCGGTTGGCTGGAGGTAAAACAAATGGACAACTACCTCGATGCCAGTCTTCTTTGGTTTGGGGGCAGCGTCGAACCGGTTACCAGTGTCTATATGGAAGGGAACACGCTGGTCGTTACCCGCACTCGTACTTTCGTGCGCACAACCAATGCAGCAGGCGCCCCGGCCCGTACGCACGTGGCCAACACGCTGTTCCGTTTCTCCCTTTATGGCGACCTAATGGTTGGAGAGCAGGTTTCGCCTGAAAAGGATGGCAGTTCTACCACCATGCGCTTTACGGGAAAGAAAATTCCGGATGTACCTGCCGCTCCCGACCTCTCCAAAGTGGTTTATGGCAAGCCCGTTAAATTGCTTAACGGGAAGGACCTTACCGGATGGAAACTGCTGGAGCCAAACAAAACTAATGGCTGGTCAATTGTTGACGGCGTGCTGGTAAACGATCCGGCCCAAAAGGAGGGGCAACCGCACATTGCCTATGGAAACCTTTGCACCGTCGACAAATTCGAAGATTTCAACCTGAAACTGCAGGTCAATGTTCCGGCCGGCAGCAACAGCGGCGTTTACCTTCGCGGTATTTATGAAATTCAGGTGCTTGACAGCTACGGCAAACCGCTCGATCCGCACAACATGGGCGCGCTCTACAGCAGGATCACCCCATCCGAATCGGCCGAGAAACCCGCAGGGACCTGGCAGGACCTTGATATTACCCTTTGCGACAGGCATGTCACCGTTATCCTGAACGGCAAGACCATTATCGACAACCAGCCGGTACTGGGATGTACAGGTGGTGCGATCACATCGGATGAGTTTATCCCGGGCCCCATTTACCTCCAGGGCGATCACGGGAAAGTATCCTACCGGAATATTGAGATCAAACCGATCCTCAAAAAATAGGCATAGGCTTTAAAATGACAAATACCCCTTGATCAAATGGTTAAGGGGTGTTTTTTTATCTTGGAGAGTGTTCAAAGAACTGTGTCACGAATCTTGAAAATGAAAATTCTGGCTAGCAACGCCATTTATGTCGTTGGTTGAAGGAAAGTCCTGAACACTGCTTTAGCCGAAAAATTTGAAAACAATTTGGGCTGAAGCCCGTGCATGGATGGCGGTTTTCATGTCCTTAGCCTGAAAGCTACGGCTATTTAGGTCGGGAGCAAGCCTTTTGTGTTGGGACTGACAATATCAAAACCAAAATGCTCCATGAATTTATTGTATTCAAACGAGAGTTTATTGCTAAAATTGCTCCGTTGGATAAAATAAATCAAAATTGATTAATTTTGAGAAAACAGTTTATTATGACAACAGCAGATTTGAAATTTGAAATAAAGAAGGCAATCGATGAGGTACCGGAATCTGTCTTGGTCGACATTTTGGATTATTTAAAACAGGTCAAAGCTATCCCAAAAGAAAAGATTGAATTATCTCGGCATTTAGGTTTAATAATTCGGGAAGATAGGGAATTATTAAGGCGCTTAGCACTATGATTGACATTCAAGATGTTATTCGAATTCACGAGATTTTAATTGACAATTTCGGTGGATGTAAAGGAATTCGGGATCGTGGACTTTTAGAATCTGCCATTTCAAGACCCTTTCAAACATTTGACAAGGTTGATTTATATTCTAA
>JAMDDG010000405.1 GCA_023488865.1 Bacteroidota bacterium
AAGAAGATATCAAGCGGTTTGTTCCTGTCCTTAAGTTAAACGGCTTGTCGGGGGCGGTTGTTTTGTCTACCTGTAACCGTACCGAGATCTATTATGAGATGAACGAACTGCTGGTTTCCTTAAGCGCCTCCGACATCGAAAATATACTTTTCACCTTTCGAAAAATGGACAAAGAGGTGAGAAAATATTTTTATCATAAAGAAAATGAGGCAGTTGCAAGCCATCTTTTTCACGTCGGATCCGGCCTGGATTCGATGGCCCTGGGAGAGTATCAGATTGTTGGCCAGATCAAAACTGCTGTTCAGATAAGCAAAACAAACAAATTAATCAGTTCTTCGCTGGGAAAACTCTTCGACGATGCCTTGAAGGCAGGCAAAAGAGTGCGTACCGACACCGCGCTTAACAAGGGCGCAGTTTCCATCAGCTATGCCGGGGTGGAACTGGCTTCCAAAAAATTACATCATCTCAACACCCACCCGGTTCTGTTAGTCGGGGCGGGACAAACCGGAGAGTTGACCCTCCTGAATCTGATTAAAAAATCCTGTTCCCTTTTTACCATCGTCAACCGCACCAAGGAAAAAGCGGAAGAGTTGGCCACGAAATACCAGGCTAAAGTTGCGGAAATAGATCAGTTGGACGAACTGTTGCTTTTAAACGATATCATCATCACATCCACCGCCTCTAAAAAACCTTTGTTTACTACCGGGATGGTGAAACAGGCAATGGCCGGAAGAGAGGGCAAACCACTGTTCTTTATTGATCTTTCAGTTCCCAGAAATGTGGCAAAGGAAGTAGGAGAGATCGATCATGTACTTGTTTATGATATAGATGCCCTGAATTCTGTCATTGAAAATAACCTTGAGAAAAGAAAAGGTGAGATTGCTATGGCAGAACAAATGATCAAGGGAGCAGTGGATGAATTTATGATGTGGTTTAATATCAGGGCTTTGGCGCCCACCTTTAAATCTATTTATACCAGCTTCCAGGAAGCCAGCAAAAACGTTTTGGATAGTGTTATCAAAAACAAGGATGAAGAAGCATACGAAAAAGCGCTCGAATATGGTGACCTCATCACCAAAAAATTGATCGGCATGATGATTGAAAACATCAAAACGGTTACAGACAACGGCTGCAACAGGGATTACATCACGGTCGTTAACCAATTATTTGCACAGAATTAAGCATGGATCGAACCATAAGAATTGGCACCAGAGGTAGTCAATTAGCTCTCTACCAGGCCAATGTTGTAAAAGAAGAATTAGAAAAAAAATTCCCCGGAAACCTTTTCCAGATCGTGGTGATCAAAACCAAAGGGGATAAAATATTGGATGTCCCCCTATCCAAGATTGGAGATAAGGGTCTGTTTACCAAAGAATTGGAAACGGCTATGTTCGAAAACGAAATCGACATGGCCGTTCATAGTTTGAAAGATTTACCTACCCGCTTCCCGGAAGGGGTTGTTTTGGGCGCTGTCCTGAAACGCGGGGAAGTCAGGGATGCATTGATCAGTACTTCCAAAAGGACTTTAAAAGATTTGACCTCAGCAGACGTAATTGCTACTTCCAGCCTGAGGCGAAAGGCGCAACTGTTAAGAATCAACAAGAATTTCAAGATTGTGGAGATTCGCGGTAACGTCAATACCCGTATCCGGAAGATGGAAGAGGGCTATTGTACCGTCATGGTAATGGCCGGCGCCGGACTGATACGACTGGGAATGGAAAACTATATTTCAGAGCTGATTGATCCGGAACTGATGATTCCAGCCTGCAGCCAGGGTGCGATAGCTATAGAGATACGTGGGAATGATCCTGTTATTGCCGGCATCGTTGGTGCCATTAATGATCAAAATACATTGATCGCCACTGAGGCTGAACGCGCTTTTTTGCGCACCCTCGAGGGAGGTTGTCAAATCCCGGTAGGAAGTTACAGCCGTATCATCGGAGCTAAATTCGAGCTGACAGGTTTCATTTCAAGCATCAATGGTGAAGAATTCCTGACAGAAAAGCGCGAGGGTCCACTCGGGCTGGCAGTTGAGCTGGCCGTTCAAATGGCAGAAAGTTTGCAAAATAAGGGAGGCAGGGAGATACTGGAGGCGATCCGCATCGATAATCCGTTTGACATAAAAGAGCTTCCGCTTTCGGGAAAAATATTTATCTCAACCCGGGCCGCCGAAACAGGAGATACCCTGCCGGATCTGCTTGCAGTACAAGGGGCAACAGTGTTCCCGCTTCCGATGATTGAGATCAAACCTGCTGCTCTGAAACCCGAAGAAGTTGCTAACATCAAGCATTTAAGCAGTTACGACTGGCTCTTTTTTACCAGCAGAAACGGGGTAGCCCATTTTTTCAAACAGTTAATTGACCAGACGGGAAGCTCAGAGTTGCCTGTTACGCTCAAAATAGCTGTGGTAGGCTCCAAAACAGCTTCAGAATTGGAATATTACGGATATTCCCCCACGTTTCTCGGTAAAGAACACGGTTCTTCAGAGTTGGCTGCAGAATTTCACAAAGCTTATCAACCCACAAATCAGAAAATCCTTTTATCGATGGGGAATCTGGCCGATGATACTTTAAAAAATCAGTTGGGAGCAGAAAATCAGGTGGAGCGTATCGACGTTTACGAAACATGCCAGCCAAAACAGGCTGATCCATTGATAATGAAACGCATAGAAGAAGGACAATATGATTTGATTTTGTTTACCAGTCCATCTACTTTTGCCCATTTCAGCTCCTTTGTTGATAAAAAAATACTGGGTAACCTGAAGATTGGAAGCATCGGTACCACCACTTCCAAGGCCATCCGGGATACCGGGTTTGAACCAAAGTTGACCGCAAAAATGTCTAATGCAGAAGGACTTGCAACGTCCATCCTTCAATATTACAAACAATCTTAAAACAAATGCCATGAGATTTCCTGTTACCAGATTAAGAAGACTTAGATACAACAAGGTTGTAAGAGAGATGGTTACCGAAACAAAACTGTCGGTCGATGATTTCGTGATGCCGTTGTTTGTTTGCTCCGGGACCAACGTAAATAACCCGATCAGTTCAATGCCGGGCAATTCGCAACTTTCGGTCGACCTATTGGTTGAGGAGTGCAAGAATATTGTTGCAGCAGGTGTAAAGTCGGTATTGCTTTTCGGCATTCCCCCCCACAAAGACGAGGATGGCAGCGTTGCCTGCGAGCACAACGGAATCGTGCAACAAGCTATCCGCGCTATCAAAAAGGATCCTGCAACCAAAGATTTGTTGGTAATTGCAGATGTCTGCAACTGCGAATATACGGTGCATGGCCATTGCGGCACCATCGTGGATGGCGATGTTGACAACGACCTTACCCTGATAACCTTGGCCAAACAGTCGGTCTCATTAGCCGAAGCCGGAGCGGATATCATTGCCCCCAGCGACATGATGGACGGGCGTGTTGGCGTCATCCGTGAGCAACTGGATGTCAACGGATTCTACAAAATTCCGATTATGGCCTATTCAGCCAAGTTCGCTTCCGGATTTTACGGTCCGTTCAGGGAAGCAGCCGAAAGCGCACCCAAATTTGGCAACCGTGCCACTTACCAGATGAACCCGGCCAATTCCAATGAAGCGGTCAGGGAGGTGGAACTGGATATCGCCGAAGGCGCCGACATCGTGATGGTGAAACCAGCTTTGAGTTACCTCGATGTGATCCACCGGGTAAAAACCGAGTTTCAAATGCCGGTTGCTGCTTACAATGTGAGTGGTGAATTTTCGATGGTAAAGGCTGCTGAAGCCAACGGTTGGATCGATGGCCCGCGGGTGATGATGGAAATCCTTACCTCAATCAAAAGGGCTGGCGCCGATATAATTATTACCTATCATGCAGTGGAAGCTGCAAAGATTTTAAGAGGTTTATAGCTGTCTGTCTTAAAGGCAGAGGTTCTCTCTTATTAATTGGGAGCATCCAGGCCAGAATTGGTAGATAGTGTGCGTGCTAAGGATCGAATAATTTTGATAATTTTGAAAAAAAACCACGGATTATGGACTCAATTATTGTCAAACCGAAAAATAAGGAATCTATACCGTTTCTTAAACGTCTGCTACTTGCCCTTGACAATGTCGATAGTATTGAAGTAATTAAATCATCCGAAGGCCGGGTAAAAAAAAGCATTGAGTCGGGCCTTAAAGATGCTAAAGACATCGTTTCCGGAAAAAGAAAGGGCAAAACACTTAGACAGCTTCTGGATGAAGATTGAAGTTATAACCACCCCAACTTTTATAAATAAACGAACGAATCCAATGCAATTCAAGCAAAGCATAGCCGCCTTCGAAAGGGCACAAAAAAGTATCCCGGGTGGAGTTAATTCGCCGGTCAGGGCATTCAAAAGTGTCGGCTTAAATCCGGTTTTTGTTAAAAGGGCCAAAGGGACGACCATTACCGATTTAGATGGAAACCAGTACATTGATTGTCTGGCATCCTGGGGACCATTGTTATTTGGCCATGCCTACGATCAGATTCTGACCGCCATAAGCGAGGCAGCGGTCAAGGGTACCAGTTTTGGCGCCCCTTCCGAATACGAAACGGAGATGGCCGAGCGGATCATCAAAATGGTCCCTTCAATCGAGATGGTTCGGATGGTCAGTTCAGGTACTGAAGCGACGATGAGCGCCATCCGGCTGGCCCGCGGCTATACCGGAAGGGAGGCATTTGTTAAGTTTGCAGGCAATTACCATGGTCACGGCGACAGCTTCCTGATCAAAGCCGGCTCCGGTGCGATGACGCTCGGTATTCCCAATAGTCCGGGTATCACGGTAGGAACCGCAAAGGATACCCTGATGGCAGAATACAACAACCTGGCGTCGGTAGAGAAGTTGTTCAAAGAGAAAGGCAACGAAATTGCCGCAGTGATCCTGGAACCGGTAGCCGGAAATATGGGCGTAGTGGTACCAACGAAAGAATTTTTACAAGGTTTGAGGGATCTTACCACCAAATATGGCGCTTTGCTGATTTTCGATGAGGTGATCACCGGCTTCAGGCTGGCCAAAGGGGGCGCACAGGAATATTACGGAGTCATGCCCGACCTTACCACGCTGGGCAAAATCATCGGTGGCGGTCTCCCGGTAGGGGCTTACGGCGGCCGCAAAGAGATCATGGAAATGATGGCGCCTGTTGGGCCTGTCTATCAAGCCGGTACCTTATCAGGAAACCCGTTGGCAATGGCTGCCGGTATTACCATGCTTAAGCTGGTTGAGGAAACCAAAGATCTTTATACCGAGCTGGAACGCAAATCGGCCAAATTGGAACAGGGGATCCGCAAAAATCTGGAGGCAACCGGTGTTCCCGGTGTGATCAACAGGGTTGGTTCGATGATGACCCTTTTCTTTACTTCCGCCAAACAAGTCACCAATCTGGAGGAGGCCATGACGGCTGACACTTCGAAGTATGCCAATTATTTTAAACACTCACTCGAGAGTGGCATCTACCTGGCGCCTTCTCAGTTTGAATGTTTGTTTGTGTCTTATGCCCACACCGATGATGAGATTGAAAGGATGATTGCTGCCAACTTACAGGCATTAAAACAAATGAAAAATTAAGGGATATCTTTTTTTAGAGTCCTTTGTGTTATCCTTAGTGACATTTGTGGTTAAGCCTTTAAAAATTTCACCACAATGGACTCAAAGGATTTCACGAAGTACACGAAGAGGGAATTGAATCAATACTTAAATCGCATATATTGCGAATAATTGTAATTATGGGTAATTCTTTGTTTTTAGATACATTAAAGGGGAAAAAGACAA
>JAMDDG010000373.1 GCA_023488865.1 Bacteroidota bacterium
TCTATCGCCAAAAACTCAATGGAGGATAAAATTTCAGGATTGGATTTGGGTGCTGACGATTATCTTACCAAGCCATTTCATTTGCCGGAACTCAATTCACGCATCAAATCGCTGCTTCGTCGCCGGAAGTTTGAAGGTAAACAGGAGGTGGTTATCAATGAACTCACCATTATTCCTGAGAACCGGCAAGCGTTTGTCAAAGACGAATTGTTGCAACTCACCAAGTCAGAATTCGACCTGCTACTGTTTTTTGTGTCCAATCGTGGACGGGTACTCTCCAAAGAGTCGATCGCAGAACATCTTTGGGGCGACTTCGCGGATGCAGCCGATTCGTTCGACTTCGTTTATTCCCACCTGAAAAACCTTCGGCGAAAATTGGCCGAAAAAGCAAATAATGACTATTTCCAGAATGTATACGGGACCGGCTATGTTTTTATGGCGGAGTAAAATAGAATGGTTCGGTATATTTTTTTTAATGCTTTCTTGAAATTGTTAATAGATTGAAATAGATTGAAATTGATAAGCTACTTCCGGATCAATTTAAAAATTGGAATTACTATATAGGTACCAATGTTGTTTTGTTAACGAAATTCTTTGTGTCTCCTTTGTGATATCCGTTGTGACCTTTGTGGTTAAGTATTTGAATTTCACCACAAAGCACACAAAGGTTCTCACAACGGGCACGAGGGGAAAATTGAATCAATATCTTTGATTATGAGGCTTCAGGCTAAGATAAATATTCGTTTTCTATCGGTCATGTTTCTGATCTTCACTGTGGTCGGGGTGTTGTTCTATTTTATGATAGGCCGGGTGGTAGATCAGAATATCCGCGAGATGCTGGATTCGCGGAAAGCCTATATCATCCTCAACCTGCAAAAAAAATCCGCCCCAATTGATTCGATCATTTCATTGGACCACTCCCTTTTTGTCAGGAAAATTGAAAAACCTGAAGGATACGAATTTTATGCTGATACAATGGCCTACGATCAGCGCGAAAAGGAACTTATCCCTTTCCGAAAATTGACCTTTACGGTGAAGAGCGGGGATCGTCACTATGAAGTAACCTTGCTCCAGTCGTTGCTTGAAATGGAGGATTTGCGCATGGTGATTTTCACCTTTATGGGCGGGCTCTTTATTTTACTCATGGTCTCGCTCTTTTTTGTGAACCGGTGGCTCTCGTCGAAAGCCTGGAATCCATTTTTCAAAAGCCTGTCGTTGATGAGCACCTGGAAATTCAGCGAGGGGAAAGCCGTCAATTTTGATGCTACCGGAATCGCTGAATTTGATCAGCTCAACCGCCTCCTTGAAAATATGATGCAAAAAATCAGGACCGATTTTGTCAACCTGAAAGAATTTACCGAAAATGCCTCCCACGAAATCCAGACACCGCTGGCAATTATCAAATCCAAACTTGAATTAGTGTTGCAGGATAAGTCGCTGAACGACAGGCAACATCAGCAAATTAAGGCAGCGTTTGAATCAACCATCCGGCTGTCGAAACTCAATGAAGCCTTGCTGCTTCTTTCAAGGATTGAGAACCAACAATTTGTGGGTAAACAGGAGATTGATTTTTGCCAGTTGATTCAGTCGCGGGTCGATTTTTTTGAGGAACTGTTTGGTCTGAAGCAGATTGAAGTTATGTTTCAAACATCCGAACCTGTTCTCTTTACCTTAAATCCCCTGCTTGCCGAAATTTTGGTAAACAACTTGCTAAGCAATGCGTTGAGGCACAATCATGAAAACGGGAAGGTAATTATATCCGCTAAAAATCAGGAAATAACGATCTCCAACACAGGGAAAACCCAGCCAATTGATGCCACCCGTTTGTTCCAGCGGTTCGCAAAACAGACGGCATCGGGCGAATCAAACGGATTGGGGTTGTCGATTGCCAGTGAAATTTGTAAATCAAACCGGATTCAGTTGAGTTACCGTTATTCGGACGGGATGCACCATTTTGTCTTAAGTAGTAAATAAATGACGTTTAGATAACGCAATTCTTTGCATTTCCTTTGTGAAACCCTTTGCGTCCTTGGTGGTGGAATATTTAAATTTCACCACCAAGGACGCAAAGGATAGCACGAAGGATCCCAAAGGGGATTTAATCAATATCTTTAACTAAATGGCAATGAATGGGAAATCCTAAATTTCTACCAACTTGGGATGTAAATTTGATCTATTCATCCAATTAAAATTTGAAAATTATGAAAAAATTATTGATGTCAATTGCTTGTTTGGCTTTTGTAGTAGCTGTTTCAGCACAAAAATCGAAAGAAGCGAAGATCCCCGCTGAGGCAAAAGCAGGATTTGCCGCAAAATATCCGGCCGCCCAGAAAACAAAATGGAGCATCGAAAAACCAGGCGAATTTGAAGTTGATTTTGTTTTGAACAAAGTAGAACAATCTGCCCTGGTTGATCCCAAAGGGAACATCCTCGAAACGGAGATTGAAATCAAAGAAAGTGGGCTTCCTCAAGCAGTGAAAGCAACCATCGCCAAGGATTTTGCCGGTTACAAACTCGATGAGATTGAACAGTCCAAGGACGCAAAGGGCGTAGCCTCTTTTGAAATGCAGGCTGCTAAAGGGAAAGACAAACTTGAAATTTCTTTTGATTCAAACGGAAAACTGCTCGCAAAAGAGTCAATGAAAGAGGAAAAGGAAGGCAAAGAAGGGAAATAGGAGAAATCCTTCTTATTAACTATCAAGAAAACCGTTTCCCAAAAGGAGACGGTTTTTTTGTAAAATCACCGATAACGGGCACGATTTCATCGAAGTTGGGTTGAATTTGACGTTTCTACCGGTCTGTTTTTCCGCAAGGCCGAACTTTGCCCGCGCAATTTTTCTACCTAAAGCTTTGGTAATTAAATAATATTGGGTAAGTTTATCGTGCCTGTAACACGCAACAAACCTGCCTCTTTGCTTCCAAATTCTGTGTAGGCGAATGTTTGTAGTGGAATAAACGAGTTGGCGGCATTGTAAAAGCTGCCGTGGAAACATTAACTAAATGACAAAAAATGACAAAAACAGACATTGAGCCAATTGTAAATGAGTTTAAAAGTCAGTCGAATCTAGATGACCGCTATACTTCGTTTGACTATTGCTACAATTACTTTCGTACGACAAATAACCTTACTCAAGACATTGAAAAGAGTTGTTTAGTTCTTGGATTTTATTTGGCGAGTTGGGGAATGCTTAGAAATTCTTTTTTGCTACAAAAAAGCATAAAGCATTTTGAGCCGACAATTCGATACATTGCAACATTGGACAAATCTGTCTGGGAAATTGATGTTGACAAATATGACGAGAAAAATATTCAGACAATTATCAAAATCTATAATGACATCAAGAGTCTTCTCATTAAAAAAAACAACTCAGATTTGACATTAATAACCAAAGTACTTCTTGGCGTTTTTGGTTTCATTCCGGCATTTGACAATTACTTCGGTAATTCATTTCGAGCAATTTCTGATGGACAGTGTGGCTTTAGAAAAGTAAATGTAAAATCATTGACTTTCATAAAGACATTTTATGAGTCTAACAAAGCGACAATTGACAAATTATCATCTGAGACTTTTACAACGGACTTTATTACAGAAAAAAAGACAACTGTTAATTATCCAAAAGCGAAAATCATTGATATGTATGGATTCACTGCTGGACAAAAGAAAACAACGACCGCATAATAACTAAGGCTTCGTGTGGTTGAGGAACGAGACCCAACATGAAGCCCTGTTGCACGAAATCACCCTGGCGCACATTCTTAATGCGTGTCCGTACAATTCCCAAAGTCTACATTTGCATCACAGCAATATTCCGGGATTGAGTCGAAAATATTGGTTAAATCATACCGGAAACCATTAGGGCACGGTTTACAAAACCGCGCCAGCGGGGGGAAGTTTCCCGTTTAATATCCCCCTTTCTTCATCCACCGGAGTTGATTTTTAAAATCAGAGGGAATCCGTTTGTAAGACCTGGCAATATCAAAAAACTACAGAATCGATAGTTTCCATTTTCAATGAACATATATTTCCATTTCGAATGAAAACTATTATATTTGTACTGGTAATCAAAGATTAAAAGCATGATTCAATTAGAATTTCTACGGGAGATTTTGGAACAACAGAAAATAGCTATTGGCGCTAAAGATGTCGGCATGAAAAGGGAACAATTGCAATCGTTGCCCGATACCAGGTCTCATGCGCTGATTGTCTCCGGCATTCGCCGCTGTGGAAAGAGTACTTTGCTTTTTCAGTTACTCAGGGAACGTTATCCACAGGCAGTTTATCTGAATTTTGATGATCCGCGTCTTTATGATTTCGGGATCGAGGACTTTGTGAAGTTGGACGAACTGGTTAAGGAGAGTGGAAGTACTGTATTAATGTTCGACGAAATACAATTGATCAAAGGTTGGGAAAGGTATGTGCGCCAAAAGTTGGACGAGAACTTTCAGGTGTTTGTTACCGGTTCGAATGCCTCATTGCTTAGCAGGGAACTGGGGTCGAGCCTCACCGGCAGGCATATCAACAAAGAACTTTTCCCGTTCTCCTATAACGAATATTGCCGTTTTCATGATCTCACACCTTGCGCTGAAACTACGCTTTCCTATTTAAAGGAGGGAGGTTTTCCAGAATACCAGAAACAAAAGAGCGATGAAATTCTCACTTCGCTTTTGGACGACATTCTCATTCGCGACATAGCAGTGCGGTATAACATCCGCGATGTAAGAACGCTACAACGCCTCACGCTATTTCTGTTATCCAATATTGGTAACCGCGTGACCGGCAATAAATTGAAAACCACTTTTGGAATTTCATCAGCCACCACTATCCTGGAATATTTTTCTCACCTGGAACAGAGTTATTTACTGGCATTTATCCCAATGTTTGATTATTCTCTCAAAAAACAGAATATCAGTCCCCGAAAAGTATATGCCATTGATACGGGATTGGTAGAAATTACCACACCCCGTTTTACGAAAGATGCAGGCCACAAACTGGAGAACCTGGTTTTCCTTGCTTTAAGGCGACTTTCCAAAGAAGTTTATTATTTCTCGGGAAGTGGGGAATGCGATTTTTTGCTGATGGACAGAGGGGTTATTTCAAGGGCCGTACAGGTTTGTCTGGAATTAAACAGTGACAATCTGCAAAGGGAAACATCGGGATTGTTTGAAGCTATGAAAGCATTCCAACTCCCGGAAGGCATAATCGTCACGCTTTCACAAAACGACCATTTTAGCAAGGATGGAATGACTGTTAAAGTTGTTCCTTTTCATGAGTTTGTTGCAGGGTGATAATTCTGCTTTAACTGTAAACCTCCCTGTTTCGGAATTACCTTTTAACCGAATTCATTACCCTGTACCCGATCAACCGGTCATACCTGGATGAGAATCCACGGTAGTAGACAAACAGGTGGTAATCGTTTTCCGTTTCAACATGACTGCCTTCGAGGAAAGAAGCGTCAATGGTCTGCTTCTCTTTGTCTTTGTCGTAAACCACATACTGGTAGTCGTAGAACCCCTGCTTTAGAAGAATGGCCGCTTCATACAATTTGGTCCCGGGGTTGTAAATCATCCGGTTGTTGGGGGTACATTGCCAATCTGAGAGCGCCCCAAAGACATAAATCTGGTCGTCGGTGCCCTGATCGGGGGGCGCCAGCGTAAAGTGTACGTAGATGTAGTCGGATTCGAGGTCGCTATCACCACCCCTGTCGTTTTTGACCAGATAATTGCCATTCAGATCATCCCGGGTACG
>JAMDDG010000121.1 GCA_023488865.1 Bacteroidota bacterium
ATGGAGTAATTGTTTAAATCTTTTCGCTACACAGTTCCGTCAATACACCAAAAGTAGATTTTGGATGGAGAAAACCAATGGTCAATCCCTCAGCCCCTTTACGTCCTTGCTTGTCAATCAGTTGAATGCCTGATGCTTCTGCTTCACCAAGCGCTTCATTCACTTTGTCAACTGCAAAGGCGATATGGTGGACACCTTGTCCCTTTTTTTCGAGAAACTTCCCAATAGGGCCTGTGGGGTCTGTTGATTCCAACAATTCAATTTTTGTTTCTCCTACTTTAAAAAAAGCGGTTTTTACTTTCTGGTCAACTACCTCTTCGATGGCGTAACATTTTGTTCCCAAAAGGGTTTCATAATAGGGTATAGCAGTATCCAGTTTATCAACTGCGATACCAATGTGTTCGATTTTTGATACGTTCATTTCAGGTTTAATTATTGTTTACTAATGTTTTGCACTTGAATTTATTGTTTTCAATGTCAGTCAGTTATAATCTTATGACATTTGTTTTGCTATTGATATTCAGCATTTTGTGTTTTCCATTTTGTTTATGCCGCTTTGTCGATTTGTCCAGCATTATTTAGTAATCTTGCTATCCGGTATCCCACTTTGGTTGTTTGGGTTTTTGTATTAAGCTGAAAATTTCTCATTCTTATACCTTGTCGTTAATATAAGAAGCCAAATAACCACAATGGCATAATGTGTTTAAACCCATTTTCCAAATCATCCAAAGCAAAATAGGCGTTAGATTCTTCGGTTAACTGGTTGAAATTTTTATTTTTTCCGCCAATTTCAAAAACAAATTTGTTATCAATCAGAAAATCACCCTTCCCCGGAAATCTGAGTTCGTGATTTACTGAGAGTTGTGAGGAAAAAAAGGATTCTCTGATACTGCCAATTTCCTCTTTGTTTAAATTTAAACTATAGAAATAATTGGGATTGCCCAGATATAGTTTGTCTGGTTTTTGTAAGATTTTATTTCCTTTAACTTTTTGACTAAGACTAAATAAAACTTCTGCTTTTTCCAGATAATCCAAATACTTCAGTAAGGTTCGCTGATCGGATATTCGCAATTCGTTACGTAATTTAAGCAGATTAGGAACATAAGGGACAGAAGTTGCAATTGCAGCCAATAGTTTTTTTATTTTTTGAGATGTTTCGAATGGAATATCAGTAACTGCCGGAATATCGTTTTCAATAATAACATTCAGAATACTATTTATGCGATCAAAATACCGCAATGGATCTTCGTTATAAAAAGGGAAATATCCGGTTTTGAGATACTCTTTGAAAAAGGGAATAATTTTCAGGTTCTTTGTGATATCTCCAGAGATCTTTTCATGATTGACCAGCATCTCATCCAGAGGAATTGCCTCATGAGTCGCAATTTTGTTGTAAGTCAGATATTCCCTTAAAGATAGTCCTGATAACAAATAGGAACTTTTTCGGCGACTTAGGTCACCCTGTCCCTGATATAATTTCAAGACAGAAGAACCTGAGTAAATAATTGAAAGATTGGGAAGACGGTCGTAGCAGTTTTTTATTTCTGCCGACCAATCGTAGTTAAGGAATTTCGAAGGATATTTATGGACTTCATCTAAAAACAGATAATTGACGCCGTATTGTTTCAGCGATTCAGCAACATCAACAATCGAATGATTAAAAAATAACAGATCATCCAAAGAGAGGTACACTGCCTGATTGTGAATCAGTTCATTCAATGAACGAGCCCGTTGAAGTAAAAGGGTTGTCTTTCCTACTCCACGCGCTCCGTAAATCTCAATCAACCGGCTTTCCCAATTGATTCGACTATACAGATAACGTACAAAATCAGATTTCGTATTGTTTATGAGCCTGTTACTGTAATTTATAATATCCTGTATCACTTTGTGGTTTTTTCCAAAGGTACAATAAAATTGTAATATAATACAAAATAATACGATAATAATTGTATTTAATTACAAATAATTTCAATATTATTTGCAATTAAATACAATTAGAAAATCATCAATCGCGCTGATAAAATACGCACCGGTCCCAGTAATCCTGACGGCAACAAAGGTGAACCGGCTTTATAAAATGCCATCGTGGTATAAGTGTATTTCTTTTCGATACCTGGTTGCTGATCACCGATAAGCCTGTTTACCCAGAGGTCGGTTACTTTTACTTCCAGTGCATTTTCTCCCTGTTTCAAAGCCCCTGTCACATTCACCCGGAATGGCGTTTTCCATACTATTCCCAATGATTTGCCATTGACAACTACTTCAGCGAGGTTTTTTACCGATCCCAGGTCAAGCCAAATTTGTGAACCCTCTTTAAACCAGTCTGCATTGGCCTGAATGGTTTTGGTATAGCTTCCCGTTCCTGAGAAATATTTTACTCCGGGGTCGGTGTTTTCACTCCACGAAGTTAGCCGGTCAAGGACGATTTGTGCAGGCGCCCCACGGCCGGGCTGGAAACTTACGTTCCATGCACCATCAATAGCAGCCAGTTGTGTTTCGACCGGTTGCGTCAATTTAAGGGATGACGTTTTGGCCTTTTCACGAAATACAACGAACACTGCATCGTTTGGTTCCAGGTTTAGCGGTACTGTTGTGCGCCCGTCTACAATATTATAAGATGCCTGTTCAATTTTGCCTGTTTCAGGATGCCATATCTCGGCCGCTTTCCCCTTGACCCTGAAGGTTGCTTCAAGGTTCTCCACTCTATTATTGCGGTTGTTCACCCAATAGATATCAACATCGCCCAACTTGCGGTGAACGTACATAAGATTCGTGGTATCCTGGGGTTTGGTGTACTCAAAATCGGGGGTAACCTTTAAAGAAGTAAGAACTTCAGCAATCGTCTGTCCAGTATAGACTTTTCCCTTGCCGAAAGTGGTTTCACCGGCCCCGGTCCCCCAGAGCTGGTCAGCAATGGTCTTGAATTCAGCCAAGCCATCACTTAAGCTGGGGGTACCGACCGGCCTTTCACCAACTACAACAGCTCCGGCTTTAACCATTTCGCTGATCTTGCGTAATACAGGCAATGTCATATACCTTGCATTAGGATCAAGGGCAAGCAAACGGTAGCTCATCCCGCTGGGTGTGATTAGCTGTCCATTATTTACCGACAGGACATTAATAAGCGCATCGGCGTTTACGAAATCGTAATTATAGCTTGATGGGATATCCGGTAATTTGTTCGAAAAAAGGGCTGTGATGTTATTGTCCTCGCCATAGAAATAGGCAACGTCAGCCACAAATTTTCCCTGCTGAAGCATATAGGAACTGCGGGCCAGGTAGGTGGTCCATGCGCCTGCTTCCTCTGCCCAGGTCTCATTTCTTGTGAACCATTGACCGTAAGGCCCAAGGCCGAGGCCCGGTATTTTGTCAAACACCGGCTGGTGTACCGAACAGTGGATTACGAAACGGTTCAATCCACATGCGAGTTCCATGTCGGCGGTTGGTTTCAATGATTCTGGTGCCCAGGCCCAAGGCGTGCCAATAGCTGTCAAAGACTCAGCAGCAACCAGGTTCTGCCCATAGATATGGGCCACCGATGCCGATTCACGTACATCGGCTTTATAATGGACCGCTACTTCACCAATGGCATTTCCACCAACATTTCCAGGAGTCCATGTAGCGCTCATCGGAATGTCGGCCGTACGTTTAACCTCCATGCCGTCAGTGACAAATGCACGGCCACTCTCATGCGATTCTGTATAGCGTCCCATGCCCCGTTCATGAAGCAAAGTGGTCAACTGATCATAATGGTTTTCTGCCGTAAGGTCGGCAATGGTTTTACGGAAATCCCAAAGGAACCTGTCGCTGGCTTCGGCGCTTTCTACTATATGGCCGGTAAGTACCGGTAACCATGGAAGCATATCATAACCACGGCGATTTTTAAAACCGGTCATCATTTTGTCGGTCCAATTCAGGGTACCCGCTTCCCAACTGTCGGTTATCATGTACTGAAGGCCTTTCTTGCCCATCAGCCCGCCGGTTGCATCTTTATACTGATCGAGGTAATTTTCAAAATAAGCTTTACAATGTTCCGCGCTTAGTTTATCCACTTCAAGACCTGTTGCTTCGGGTGAAGCCGGATGGTTTGTTTTACCTGTTAATGAATAGCCAAGGCGCGTAACCATCCAGTGGCCGGCCGGAGGTGTCCAGTTAAGTGTGCCATCAGGTTGCATTTTAGATGTCAGGTCAACAACCTCATTTTTATTGACAACATCTGTGGCAGAGACTGGAGGTGTTGCCAGCTTATATAGACCTGCAAAGGAGCTGAAGCCTGCCTTATCTTCAAACCGGTTCACCCGTGCAACGGTGTGTAGGTCAAGTTCTGCTATCTGCGTTCCCTCTGGAGCAACTGCTCCCCGACCGCTTGAACCACCAAAACCCGCGCCAGCGGGTTGCGGTGCCGGTGTAGTGAATGAGACGCGGAAAAATCTGGCTGTAGCCGGTGGAAATGTAATTGTACTTTGGGCCGATTTACCGCTTGTAATTTCCAAAACTGTTTTAAAATAGAGACCATCATCACTAGCTTCAAGTGCCTGGTTGCCACCAGCACCTTGGTTGGGCCTCCTGTTACCACCTTGGATTACCAATGTTAATGACTGGATCGTTTCAGGTTTAGCAAATTCAAACTGTATCCATGATTTCCCGTTTGGCGGGGCTGCCGGTAAAAATGTGGTTTTTTCCAGGTTGCCGTCTGTTAGTGCAGTAAGGTTAAATTTACCACTACTGGAAGTGACCTTGGGCTTCAATTCTGCCATTGAAATATCATTTTCAGGTACACGATATGCTACCACCGCAGCATCGGCATAATATTCAGGTATGGGAGCAGCATTTTCCGAACGTTTGATTGCAATATTCTGAAATGTACCTGTTGTAGTGGGTGGTTTTGGCAGGATACCGGCAAATGGCTTCCCGCCTTCTATGCGGGTCTCGCTCCACACATATTTTTTCATGGCCTGGGCGGGGGTTACCCACGGGCCGCCGCTCTCACTCCAGCCCGGCGAACCTGCAATAGCCATTTCGAGACCTAAAGAGTCGGCCAGTTTTGTAGTAAAAAGAAAAGCGTCTTTCCACTTCGGTGTCATATAGGTGAGCCGTTCTTTAACGATTTGGGGCGTACTCAGCGCGGCATCAAAATTCTGAAAACCACCGATGTTAACCCGTTTCATCCACTCAAAGTCGGCCCTAATCCCTTCTTTGGTAATATTACCATTCATCCAGTGCCACCATACACGAGGCCTGGCACTTCGTGGAGGATTCAAAAATCCGGACTCAAGATCATTTGATGTTTTTGTTGATTGGTCTTTGTAATTTATAAAACTTAAGCTGGCGGTCGAAAGTGCCAGTATTGGAATTATAAAAAATCGCTTCAGGTTGTTTTTAAGATGTTCTTTCATAACAGTTATTTTTAAGGTGTCAAATTTCAAATTAGTTTAAGGAAAGCATGTAAATGGCTCATTCTGAACTTCCAGATAGGGCATATATTCGAAGTCGCTATTCCCATTTACAGTAAAATGTAGTGGCTTACCCTCTACTGGTTTTAGACTTTTTATCAGCTTAGTCGAACTTATTGGCAGCATAAGGTTCTTCGTTTCTTCCTTCATGCTTACATACGCCATTAATATCGGACCATACTCCAACGCGTAACGATCATGGTTGGGGTCGATCTCTTCTCCGGTATATTTGGTCATCCTGAAATTCATTGGCAAT
>JAMDDG010000003.1 GCA_023488865.1 Bacteroidota bacterium
GGGGAAAGTCAACTCTTTATCAAGATGCTCAACCCATTTTTGCAAGCATTTCATTTCATTATGTGGGTCAACTCCATTAAGTATCTTCGAGATTCTTAATCCTTCTTGTCCAAGTGAGGCCCAATAATATTTATCTGACAATTTCTCTTTTGCCTTTTTGACATTTTCTTTTTTGTCTCTTGAAATCGATTTTTCCAAATCTGAATCATATAAAACCATACTACTCCAGTCAAAACCGTCAATCTCAGATTGCTCAATATAATCTGAAGGCATTTGAAACAAGGTTAAAGAATCCCACTCAATGGTAATCAAAACATTGTCTTTGTCTGAATCGGTATCAATCTCTAAAACTCGTCCTTGCCAACCACTAATTTCAAACTCTTCCAAATCAGGTTCTTTAACACCTTCTCTTACAATTACACAATCTCCAATCTCTAAATTTAAATTCATTTTAATAAATGTGATAATGTTTCAAGGAGCGAATAAACTGCCCCATAACGTTCTGGGCTATAAGCAGGAGCGGAGTTGCGAGTTAAGAAAGTGTCCTCCAAGATAATTTTGTAGACGTGACCGCCGGATAGTTTTCCACCTATGCCGCTTTTGCTCCATAGCCTTTGTTAGGGGCTGGCGTGGATTTGGTTATAATATTAATTGTTCTATTTCTTCTATGAAACAAGACATCTCACTCAGCATAATTTCGACTTCAACATTTTCAAAATTTACAAAGGCGTCATAATCACCTTTAGTTCTATTTTGAAAGGCGTTCCGTAGAATTTTACCAAATTTCGGATCTACCTTATTCGTGGAAATAAATTCTTTGTTGAACCATCCGATCAATTGTCCGTGTTTGGAAGTTTCAAAACTATTTTTTAGGGCTAAAGCAGTCAAGGCATAATACATACCGTAATAGATCCGGTTCACCGCAATTACCAGTTTGTCATTCTTTACTAGAAATTTTGCAAGTTCAATCGTTTCAGTGGCTTGATTTAAACGATACTTCACTAAGGCATCTCTGTCAATATCCTCAATCATGCATGTATCCCATTTGAAATTGCATTAACAAAGATCGGTTGTTTTCCTCTTAACGTAAATAATTCAGATTCGCCAATTATATGGGTATCTGTTATTATATTATACTTTAGGTCAATTTCGTAACACATATCAGAGATTTCTCGTTCTGTTTTCCAATCTGCTTTGTGTTTAAGAATGATCAAGAAATCGTAGTCGGAATCAGAATGAGCCTTCCCCAAAGCATGAGAACCGAAAAGCACAACATCTTTAAGATTATCTGAAAACCTCGTTTTTAACAGATTGCTTAAATCATTTAATACTAATTGCTTATTGGCTCTCATTCTGTAAATTTTATTCAAATATAAAAAATATCAGCGACAAAACTCCTTTGAGGTGTGAAAAGTTAGTTCGACAAACTTTTCTCACTTGCCCCCGCTCCCGCGCGATTGCATCGCGTGGTTGAATGAAGGTTAATTCCCCCCTGTTGGTGCGGATTATGCCAGGGAGAAAGGTCTGTTGGACAAGGATGTCATTGTTATTTGGCAGAGTGGAATACCACGCGATGCAATCGCGCGGGAGCAAGGGCACTTCAATGTATTCCCTTTATTTCCAAATATTTCTATGTATTTCCATCTATTCCCTTTTATTTCAACAAAGGTCATGATTGTCCCAAAAAAAAAGCGGAGCACCGATCATCTGCACCGGCGCTCCGCTCCTTACTGTACAAGCTGTTGCTGCTTATAGGGTGGGCAATTTCCAGGAATTCTGATAGTTTGCCAAAATTAATTTGTCTGCTTCGGGATCATTCTTGAAACTTTGCTTGTCGCCATCCCAGTTTACCTGTCTGCCAAGCCGGTAGGCAATGTTTCCCAAAGAGGCAATCCGGGCGATATGGGCGCCAATTTCTATGTCGCAATTGGGTTTTTGCCTGGATTTCATACATTCCAGGAAGTTTTTTACGTGCAGGTCGAGCCCCTGGCCAGTACCTGGTTGAAGCGGGACAGGCTTCATGCCCTCCTTGGCTGAGGTGCTTTTAGTTTCAGGAAGTACTTCCCAACCGTTGCGGTCAACCACCAGCGTACCATACTCCCCGATGAACGCAACACCGTGGCCCCGTCCGCCGTAGTTCTGTCCGTAGATGCCAATGGTATGGTCCCAGACAATGTTGAAATCGCCAAAATCATAAATCGCCATCATGGTATCAGGCGTTTGCATTGCATCGGTAGGGAAAGCATATTTCCCGCCGGAAGCCATTACCGATTTGGGAACATACTGATTCATACCAAAAAGCGCATAATCAAGCAGGTGGACTCCCCAGTCGGTCATCAAACCACCCGCGTAATCCCAATACCAACGGAAAGTAAAGTGGAACCGGTTGATATTGAATGGCCGCTTGGGAGCTGGTCCCAACCACATATCGTAATTTACACCCGCCGGTACGGGAGCGTCAGGTTGAACAGGAATAGAACCCTTCCAGCCCACATACGACCAGGCGCGAGCCGAGCGAACCCGGCCCAGTTTCCCGCTGTGGACATATTCCACTGCATTCTGCCAGTGCGGATCGCTGCGTTGCCACTGTCCGACTTGTACCACCCTGTTATATTTGCGCGCTGCTTTGACCATCAGGTTGCATTCTTCAATGGTCCTTCCCAGCGGTTTTTCGCAATAAACATCCTTTCCCGACTGGCAGGCGTAAATCATCGGCAGGCAATGCCAGTGGTCGGGGGTGCCCACGATGACCGCATCGATATCTTTCCGCTCGATCACCTTGCGGAAATCTTCATACAGGTCGGGGCGCTTTCCGGTCATCTTCTCCACTTCCGCCGCACGTTTGTTCAGAACATTGCTGTCAACATCGCATAAGGCGGCACAGACAACGCCGGGTTGCTTTAAGAAAGCGGTTAAATCATTAAAGCCCATTCCATTACAACCAATCAAGGCTACGACGACCTTGTCGTTGGCTGAAACACAGGAACTCATTACATTGGGTAAAACGGCAATCCCGGAAGCTGTTAAACCGGCATCGCGGATAAAATTTCTTCGGCTTGTGCTCATATTATATTAAATTATTCGGTTTTGACATGAAAGCTGATATTGAGGATTCAATTTGTTATAAAAAACCGCTAAATTTAAACAAAAATGGATAAGAATAGCGTACCCGGAAGATGAATCCGAAATTTTCATTCTTTTTTTAACTTTCTTTTAATAATCTTAGAAGGTATTTGGAAAATTTTCAGAATGGCATCAAAACGATTGTTCAGTTTTATAATTATTTTTCAGTTTTATAATGTGTTTAGTATTAATTTTTTACTTTTAGGGGAAATCAGAATCGGTCTTGAAAAGCTTTAACCTGAAAAAATAATTTAAGTATTTGAAAATTAACCAAATAATACTATCTAAAATGAAACTTAGGATTCTCTTTTTTTCAATTTTTTTGTTACCTTTTTATGCCATAGGGGAAAATTTTATTAAATCGGTGCCTCCTTCAGCAAACACTCCAACAATTTTTTTGCAACAGACCGAAAAACTACCTGTTGCAAAAAATGAAAGTTCAATTAAGTTAAAAATTGTCGGGAACTTATATGTGGCTCCTGAAAATTGGTCGAAAGTTGGTGATGGGAAAGATTCAAAATTTGGGGTAGGTCTCGGCGGAATGGTAGGCCTAGGACTGAGAATTGATGACTTAGTTTTCGGAGTCGGTCCTCATATGGGAATAAACAGATGGGAGGCCAATTACTCACAAAAATCACAAAGCGCTACCTCCAGTGTTTATTATGAATTGGTTGACACAGGAATAGAAGGTGATTTTTACATGATGATGGGTAAAAGCAAACTTTCAATCATTCTTGGCAAGGGGGAAACTGAAATAAGTGGAGGATATGTTGTTGATGGTCAAACAATTATGTATCCAGATACCAACAAAGCAAAAGAAAGTTACAACAATGTTGGAATTGGATTTTATCTCGGGAAAATACAGATTTCTCCGACATACGTCAGTTATACCGGTGTGGCCAAAGCTGCTGAACGGTTGGAAATCAGAATTGGATTGGCGTTTTAACTTTTCCTTGCCACTATATCAAGATAAAGCCGGAGAATTGAATCCGGCTTTATCTTTTTGAATTAATTCGAAAATCAAAAAAACGCATGATTTTATTCAATAGCCTTAAATAAATAGTATTTAATGTTAAAAAAATATGAAATATTGAATTTATGAAGATAAATAAGGGGGTATTGATAAAAAATATATAATTTAGCTGAAAATTCAGAAATTATAATTTTTAAATATTTAATAGCTATGGCAACATTTAGATTTAAGGCGTTGGAGATTTTGATGACGCGCAAACCTATTGAGGTCAAAAGGGAAGAGAACCTGACTTCTGATTATTATGGAATGTTGGTCTTTGATCGTCCCAAGATGAAAAAATACCTTTCCAAAGATTCTTTTAAAGGGATCTGTGATGCGATTGACAATGGGACTACGATTGACCGTAAAATAGCGGATCAGGTTGCCATAGGAATGAAAGCCTGGGCCATCGAGAATGGCGCTACGCACTACACCCACTGGTTTCATCCGTTAACAGACGGAACTGCCGAGAAACATGATGCCTTTATCGAACATTCTGAATTAGGTGGAGTCGTTGAAAGCTTCCCCGGCAAATTATTGGCCCAACAGGAACCGGATGCTTCCTCTTTTCCGAGTGGAGGAATAAGGAATACTTTTGAAGCCAGGGGGTATACCGCATGGGATGTCTCTTCACCAGCTTTCATTATCGGAACCACACTATGTATCCCAACAATCTTCATCGCTTATACTGGCGAAGCGCTCGATTATAAGGCGCCTTTGCTGAAAGTCCTGAACGCGGTTGACAAGGCTGCTGTGGATGTTTGTCAGTATTTTGATAAAAATGTTACCCAGGTTACCGCGAATCTTGGTTGGGAACAGGAATATTTCTTGGTGGATGAAGCGCTTTTCATCGCTCGTCCTGACCTGGTTTTGACAGGACGTACCCTGATGGGGCACTCTTCGGCCAAAGACCAACAATTGGAAGACCATTATTTCGCCTCTATTCCTGAGCGGGTAGCCATGTTCATGATGGATCTCGAAAACGAAGCATACAAATTGGGCATTCCGGTTAAAACCCGTCACAACGAGGTAGCGCCAAACCAATTCGAGCTGGCACCGATTTTCGAAGAGGTCAATCTGGCCAACGACCACAACCAGATGGTTATGGACCTGATGAACAAGATTGCACGCCACCACGGGTTCAGGGTCTTGTTGCACGAGAAACCATTCGCGGGCATTAATGGTTCAGGAAAACACAACAACTGGTCACTTTCGACCAACACCGGTGTCAATCTTTACTCTCCGGGGAAAAATCCGAAGTCCAACACCCAATTCCTGACCTTCATTGTCAATACCATAAAAGCGGTTTACGACAACCAGGATTTACTTCGTGCCTCTATTGTTTCGGCAAGTAACTCTCACCGGTTGGGAGCCAACGAAGCCCCACCGGCAATCATCTCTACTTTTCTTGGAACTGAGGTTAGTGCTATGCTCGATCAGATTGAGGAGATGGTAGGAGAGAGAAAAATGACGCCGGATGAAAAAACAGATCTTAAACTAAACATCGGCCGTATTCCGGAAATTTTATTGGACAATACAGACAGGAATTGGGTGTTGGACTT
>JAMDDG010000159.1 GCA_023488865.1 Bacteroidota bacterium
GGTTTTGTCTTTCTCATCTTAGTTACAAATTGTTTGTGTTATTCGAATCGGTTGTTGTTTAGCCTTCAGTTATACAGCCTGTTCAAGACAAGCCCTTACTCAACCAAACCTCCAAACTAATAACTAATGTTTTTTACTTAATTACTTTTTCTTTTTTGTTGTAGCAGCTGCTTGTCCCGCTTTTGGACGCTTTGCACCATATTTGGAACGACGCTGCTTGCGGCCCTCCACACCAGCGGTATCGAGTGCACCACGAATTAAATGGTAACGAACTCCCGGTAGGTCTTTAACACGGCCGCCACGCACAAGAACAATTGAGTGCTCCTGCAAATTGTGTCCTTCTCCCGGAATGTAGGCATTCACCTCTTTGCCGTTGGTTAACCTTACCCTGGCAACTTTCCGCATAGCCGAATTCGGCTTTTTGGGCGTCGTTGTGTAAACACGTACACATACGCCCCTACGCTGCGGACAGGAATTCAATGCCGGAGACTTACTTTTGTCTTCGATATTTACCCTTCCCTTACGTACTAACTGTTGAATAGTAGGCATAAACGTTTTTTAAAATTGAATAAAAATACACACATAACTCACCCGGGGAAATCTCGCAATTCCCCGGAAGTTCTGCAATTTAATAGTTTATTATCTCGCAAAACTTCTCCAAAATGGACTGCAAAAGTACACATTTCTTTGGGAAATACACTACTTCCTTAAAAAAAAGTGATTTATAGAAGGATTGCAGGTTGTGGAGTGTTGATAGATAGAATTTGGAAATTTGGAAATTTGAAAATGTGGAAATGAGGGACTCCCTTCATTGAGTCGCTATAGGAGAAATTGCCAAATGAGTGCTACTTGGGCCTACTCTAATCCCAATTTCCACATTTCCACATTTTCAAATTTTCAAATTCTCACATTGCTTATTTCAGCGCCAACTGGAGAATCCGGCTCAGCAAACTTTGATCCTCGGTAATAATTTCGGCAGTTCCGCACAATTCCTGCAGAAATTCCAATTTCTTCCCGTAGGTCGTGACCAGCTGGTTGGGAAGATTTACCTCTACTTCATATGAATCACCGTTAGGAACTGCTGCAATTTTGCTGACAACCCCCTCAACGATACCATACTCCAGATAAGGATAGCTGACAAACTTCAGGTTCACACGCTGACCTATTTTAACTTTTGCATAGTTCGTCCTTAATTTGGCATGTCCCGTGAATGAATTGGCGCGCTCCGCGTCAACAGCAACAACGACGGGCGCTGTAACAATATCCGGGTATTTGAAAAACCAACTGCCGGCTACAAGCACGATCAAAAGCACCATCACCATTGCGATACCATTCCTGATCATCCAGGATGGGACCCTGCCCAAAAGATCCTGGACCTCTTTGCTGCGAAGGTCTATTTCATCTATTTTTTTCGACATACTCTTGTTTTTGTCAATCAGATCTCCTCTCAAAAATTAAAACCACCAGCATAATTTTCAATTTTCAATTATCAATTGTCAATTCCATTCATGCCCCCAACTCCAACTGGTTTTTCACCAAATTCCAGTAATGGCCCTTCAGTTTGATCAACGTTTCATGCTTGCCCTGTTCAACAATTTCACCCTTATCGAGTACTACAATTTGGTCAGCATTGCGGACCGTGCTCAGGCGATGCGCGACTACAACAACGGTCCTGCCTTTGTAGAATTCGTTCATATTTTCCATAATCACCTTCTCATTGTTGGCATCCAGGGCGTTGGTCGCTTCATCAAAAAAGAGAAATCCGGGATTCTTGTAAACTGCCCGTGCAATCAATATCCTTTGTTTCTGGCCCTGGCTCAGCCCGGCCCCTTCCTGCCCGACTTTTGTGTGGTAGCCCAAAGGCAACGACTCAATGTACTCCTGGATATTGGCCATCCTGACAGCTTCCAGCAACCTGTCGCGATCAATGCTTTCAACACCTACCGCGATGTTATTAACAATAGTATCGGAAAATATATAGCCATCTTGCATCACCACCCCACACTTTTCGCGCCAGGCTGATGTTGAAAAAAGACTCAAATCGGTTTCCCCAATAGAAATTGAACCGGAAACAGGGGGGTAAAAACCCAGCAATAACTTGATCAGCGTAGTTTTGCCGCTGCCGCTCATCCCTACTATTGCCGTCGTCAGGTTGACAGGGATATGGAGGTTGATCTCCTTCAAAACCTTCGGGGAACGGGGCCCTTCATATTGAAATGTTACATCTTTAATTGTAATATTCCTGTTTTCAGGCAGGTGCACAAGTTTATGCTCTTCCATACTCTCCTCGTCCTTCCTCAGATGGATCTCATTGAGGCGCTCCAATGAAATTTTAGCGTCCTGGGCGTTTTGGATGAAATCCATCAAATTGGCCAATGGAACATTCATTTGTCCAATGATGTAGGAAACAGCGACCATCGCCCCAATCGTTATATGGCCATCTATCACCAATTTAGCAGCCAAAAAACTGATGAGAATGTTTTTCAACTGATTGATGAAAGAGGAGCCGATGGACTGGGCCTGGTTCAAAGACAATCGACGAATGTTGACTTTAAAAAGCCTTGCCTGAATTCTTTCCCATTCCCACCTTTTCTGCTTCTCACAATTGTTCAGTTTGATCTCCTGCATCCCGGTGATCAGTTCAATCAATTTTGCCTGATTTTCGGAAAGTTGCCTGAACCGGTGAAAATCAAGTTCTCTCCTTCTCCTTAAAAAAAAGAAGATCCATAAAACGTAGAAAAAACTTCCAAGTAAAAAAATGAGAAGGATAGACCAGCTATACAATGCCAGGACGATGGAAAAGACCAAAAGATTGACCATCGAAAAGAGCACATTCAGGGTCTGGTTGGTTATAAAATTTTCGATACGTGTATGGTCCCCAATGCGTTGTAACAGATCGCCAATCATCTTGGTATCGAAGAAAGAGATCGGAAGTTTCATCAGTTTGATGAGAAAATCCGAAATCAGCGAAATATTTAACCGGGTAGTCAGGTGAAGCAGGATCCAGCTTCTGAAAAATTCGACCGTAGTTTGGGATACAAAAAGGATCAGTTGGGCAACCAGAATTAAGGTAACAAAACCAATATCCTGATTATTAATGCCCACATCGACCATCGATTGCGTGAGAAGCGGAAAGATCAGTTGGAACAAACTCCCCAGCAATAAACCAAGCAGCAGCTGCCACAAAAATTTTTTCTGATTCCTGAAATAGGAGAATAGAAAAGCAAAAGAAGATTTATCAATTTTTTCGTCCTGCAATTGATAAAAGTCGGGAGTTGGTTCGACGATTAATGCAAGACCTTTGGCATTAATTTCATCAGCCGTTCCACTCCAACCTTTCAAAAACTCTTCTTTCGGGTAATTGATCAGTCCAAAAGCAGGATCTGCAACTCGTACTTTCCCTTTTTTGACAGCATAAACAACAACAAAGTGCTCATCCTTCCAATGGACAATAACAGGAAGGGGTATTTCATCAGAAAGTTGCTTAAAACTGACCCGTGCACCGACCGACCTCATCCCGATGGATTCAGCAGCATCGGACATCCCCAAAAAAGAAACCCCTTCCCGGGTCAGGTAACTTTTTTCGCGAATCGTCTGCAACGAGAAATTTTTTCCATAAA
Source organism: Bacteroidota bacterium (assembly GCA_023488865.1). GTDB lineage: Bacteria > Bacteroidota > Bacteroidia > Bacteroidales > Prolixibacteraceae > CAINVV01. The sequence continues at coordinate 3,621 of JAMDDG010000159.1, forward strand.
ATTTCGCGATCATCCTCAAACATGAGGGACCGCAATCCATGGCATCCAATTGTTTAAAAAACGGGAATCGTTGCATCAGATTCAATCAGTGTTGGTTAATTGCAAATATGCAAATTTTATCAGGATGTTACTTATTCAATTTGGAAGAAAACGTGAAACGAGAATAGTTTTATTATGTTTAATTGGAAAAGAATAACATGTTTAGTAACATGAAAATCAGAAAACAGAAGCTACGCTAAATAATGTATGTTACTGATATTGTGCAATCTCAATATTTTTCGAAAATCGAAATTCAAAATTCTAAAATCGAAAATTTAACCCGCGGTCGGATCATTTTAAATAATTTCTATTTTTGAAGGGATTGAATATAAGTTTTCTAAGACAACCAGATAAATTTATTTAAATTTTTTGTTATGAAAGTATATCAAACCAATGAAATCAGGAACATTACAGTACTCGGAAATTCGGGCGCTGGAAAAACCACCCTTGTGGAAGCCATGCTCTTCGAGGGTGGGATTATCAATCGCCGGGGCGATGTCAAAAGCAAGAACACTGCATCCGACTACAACCTCGTAGAACAAGAGTATGGCAACTCTGTCCATGAAACAGTCCTGTATACTGAATTTGAAGGATGTAAGATAAACATCATCGATACACCCGGGATGGACGATTTCGTAGGCGGTGTAATACCTGCATTGAGTGTGGCTGCAACCGGATTATTAGTTTTCAACGCTGTCAACGGCGTTGAAGTAGGTACAGAGATTGCCAACCGAAATGCAGAAAAATTTCATAAACCACTGATTTTCGTGGTTAACCACCTCGATCACGAAAACAGCAACTGGGAGAACACCCTTGAGATGGCCAAAACAACTTTCGGGAATAAGCTGGCCATTATACAATATCCTGTCAATCCGGGTTTAGGGTACAACAAATCCATTGACGTACTGAAGATGAAAATGCTTCAGTGGGGGCCACAAGGCGGAAAACCGGAAGAATTGGATATTCCTGCCTCTGAAAAGGGAAAAGCAGAAGAATACCACAACATGCTGGTTGAGATGGCTGCAGAGAACGACGAAGCATTGATGGAACTCTTTTTCGAACAAGGCTCTTTGAATGAGGACGAAATGAAAAAAGGACTGAAACTCGGGATGCTCACAAGAGGCCTGTTCCCTGTTTTCTGTACCTGTGCAGCAAAAGACATGGGCATTCGCCGTCTGATGGATTTCATCGTCAACGTGGCTCCCGATCCGGGTGAGTTGGCTCCGGTAGAAACAGTTGACGGTAAAAAGATCCCCATCAGTGTTAAAGCACCTACCTCCATTTTTGTATTCAAAACTGCCCTTGAGCAACATGTTGGGGAAGTCACCTATTTCAAAGTGATTTCCGGAACTTTGAAGGAAGGAATGGATTTGACCAATATGGCCAAAAATTCCAAAGAACGTATCTCCCAGATTTTCGCGGTAGCCGGTAAAAACAGGACTAAGGTATCCGAAATGGTAGCCGGGGATATCGGTGCGACCGTTAAACTAAAAGATGTCAACCACAACCAAACCCTCTGTGATAAAGATGCAGAGATTGAATTTCCACCGATTCAATTCCCCGACCCAAGATATACTACCGCAGTTAAAGCTGTGAACGAATCGGATGAGGAGAAGATGGGCGAGTACCTTCACCGCCTTCACGAAGAGGATCCAACCTATATCATTGAGTATTCAAAAGAGTTAAAACAAATTTTGATCCACGGGCAGGGTGAATACCACATCAACACTTTAAAATGGTATTTCGACAATGTATTTAAAATTGACATCCAGTTTTTAAGTCCCAAAATCCCCTACCGGGAAACCATCACCAAAGTAGCCCAGGCCGATTACCGTCACCGCAAACAAAGTGGTGGATCCGGACAGTTTGGCGAAGTACACATGGTTATCGAGCCGTATGAGGAAGGAATGCCTGCCCCAACCGCCTACATGATCGATGGCAAAGAGATGAAAGTGAGCCTTCGCGGAACGGAAGTAACCGAATTGCCCTGGGGCGGGAAACTCGTCTTCTGCAACTGTATCGTTGGCGGCTCTA
>JAMDDG010000267.1 GCA_023488865.1 Bacteroidota bacterium
CCATGCTTACTTTCCACCAAATCGTTTGGGTTTGACTTTTGCATTGATCAGCGGGGTGAGCGCGTTCATGATCAGAATAGCAAAGGAAATTCCCTCGGGATAGGTTCCGAAGTTTCTGATACACATGGTGATAACTCCGATTCCAACACCAAAGATGATTTTTCCGGGGGAAGACATTGGAGAGGTGCTGAGGTCGGTAGCCATAAAGAAAGCGCCTAACATCGCTCCACCGGTGATCAGGTGAAACACGGGATCCATGAACCGGCCGGGTGCAATGATCCATAGCAGTCCTTCGAAAATGAAAATGGAACCCAAGACAGCTACCGGAATATGCCAGGTGATGATTTTTTTCCAAAGTAGATAGATGCCACCCATCAGGATGGCAATGGCTGATATTTCACCGATCGAACCGCTCATGTTGCCCCAGAACATATCAAAATAGCTTGGAATCTGGCTATTGGATGTGATCTCGGCCAAAGATTTTCCATTTTTAAGTCCCTCTTTCAACAAGCCCAGCGGGGTTGCCCCGGTAAATGAATCGGTAACCGTGATGTTGGCACTCCAGGTGGTCATCTGAACCGGAAAGGAGAAGAGCAAAAATACACGGCCTACCAGTACCGGATTGAAAGGATTTTTCCCTAATCCCCCAAAAGAGAGCCTGGCAATCCCGATGGCTACCAATGAACCCAGTACCACCAGCCAGACAGGCAATCCGGACGGCACATTGAAGGCCAACAACACTCCGGTAATGGCGGCAGAACCATCGCGAATGGTGGTGGGTACTTTTAGCAGATATTTTTGGATGGTGTATTCAAAAAGGAGACAGGAGATGACAGCGGCAACCATTATTTTCAGGCTGCTGAGCCCAAAAAAAATGATCGACATGATCATCGCCGGGATTAGCGCGATGAGGACACTCCGGGTGATTGTTTCCTCCCCTTTGACGTATGGAGAAGGTGAGTCTGTGAAAACATTGTGCATTGGCAAATCTCTTTTTGATAGTTACTGTCTTATCCCCAAATAGGTGGACAAAATTAGGAAAGCAATTTTGTAACAATTTAAATTTATTAAAATAATCAACTAATCGCACCCCAGTTCAGGTGGTTTTTGCGCAAAGCCATCAACTGTCTTACTAAGATGTTGTTTTCGGGGTTGTGCAAAAGCGGATCAGAGGCTAATATCTCTTCTGCCTTATCCCTGGCATATTGAAGAATCTGCCCGTCTTTGGCCAGATTGGAGATCCGGAGGTCGAATGCCAGTCCGCTCTGTTGGGTACCTTCGAGATCGCCGGGTCCGCGCAGCCGCATATCGGCCTCGGCGATCTCGAAGCCGTCGTTGGTGGCGACCATCGTTTCGAGTCGTTGACGGCTTTCTTGGCTCAGTTTGACACTGCTCATCAGGATACAGTACGACTGATCGGCGCCCCTTCCGACCCGGCCCCGGAGCTGGTGCAATTGGGAAAGGCCAAATCTTTCTGCACTCTCAATTACCATGACGGAGGCGTTGGGGACATCGACGCCGACTTCAATCACGGTAGTAGCAATCAGTATTTGCGTTTCCTTGTTTTTGAACCGTTGCATCTCCACCTCTTTGGCGACTGCCTTCATCTTACCATGGACCATACTGATGCGGTATTCGGGTAATGGAAAAGCAACCTGCAGGTGTTCGAATCCCTCTTCCAGGTTCTTAAAATCGAGCTTTTCCGATTCTTTGATCAAGGGGAAAACGATGTAAATCTGTCGGCCTAATGCAATCTCTTTGCGGATGAACTGGTACAATTCGGCCCGGTGGTTGTCGTAATAATGAAAGGTACGGATTGGCTTACGTCCGGGTGGCAACTCGTCAATAACCGATACATCCAGATCGCCGTAAACGGTCATGGCTAAGGTGCGCGGGATGGGCGTTGCCGTCATCACCAGAACATGGGGTGGCAGGTAGTTTTTCCGCCACATTTTGGCCCGCTGCATCACACCGAAGCGGTGCTGTTCGTCGATAACCACCAGTCCCAGATTTTTGAACTCCACAATATCTTCAAGCAGCGCATGAGTGCCAATCAGCAGATTGAGCGAACCATCCAGCAGTTGCTGGTGGATAATTAACCGTTCAGGTTTTTTTGTCGAACCGGTTAAGAGTTTGATGTTGACAGGCAAGTTGCCAATCAATTTCAGGATCGATTGATGGTGTTGCTGTGCCAGTATCTCTGTCGGTGCCATCATGCACGCCTGAAAGCCGTTGTCCATGGCAATCAGCGAGACCATCAGGGCGACCATGGTTTTGCCACTGCCGACATCGCCCTGCAAAAGCCGGTTCATCTGCTTCCCCGCAAGGGTATCTTTTCTGATCTCTTTGATCACGCGTTTTTGGGCGCCGGTCAATTCGAAAGGAAGGTGATGGTGGAAAAAATCGTTGAAATGATCGCCAACCTCCTTGAAAATATGCCCTTTGAACTTATTTTGCCGTTCGTGCTTCAGATGGAGCAGTTTGAGCTGGATGTAAAACAACTCTTCAAATTTTAGCCTGTATTCTGCTTTCCGGAGGGTGGACGGGTCGGCGGGAAAATGGATATTGATCAGCGCTGTTTCAAGGGGGATCAGTTTCAACTGGTCGATCAGCCAGTGGGGAAGGGTTTCGGTGATTTTCCCTTTGCAAAGCTGTAAAGCGGTATGTTGAAGTTTTAAAATCGATTTGGAAACGAGAAAATTGCTCTTCATTTTCTCGGTAGTATTGTAAAACGGCTGAATGTACCCCTCTTTTTTTTCTGCTTCCCCGTTCACTTCCTCTAATTCGGGGTGGACAAGCTTCCATTTGCCGTTAAATTCGGTTGGCTTCCCGAAGACAATGTAGGGAAAGTTTTTTTTGAGGGTGGATTTGACAAATTTTATTCCCCTGAACCAAACTAACTCCATCTGATTTTCGCCATCATAAAAATTGGCGACCATGCGCTGTGCCCGGCCTTCGCCTAAAGTTTCAATGGCGGTAATCACGCCCTGGATTTGTATGAAGGGCAGGGTTTCGTTGATCTCCCTGATCTTGTAGAATTTAGTCCGGTCGATATATTTGTAGGGGAAATAGTAGAGCAATTCGGCCACCGTGGTGATTTTCAGCTCCTGGGTAAGGATGGCTGCCCTTTTGGGACCGACTCCCGGTAGAAATTTGATCTCTTGTTCTAAGATGACTGTCATTGCAAGTGCCTAAAGTATTTCGCTTCATCGAAAATAGCTATTTTTGTGTAGAACCTTCACTCCTTTCTTCATAACTTTAGCTCACTTTAGTTCAATTTAGTCACTTTAGGCACTTGTTCCATGAAATATCGTCTCAAAAAAAAAATAGCCTACCTCTTCAAAGCCCGTCACCGGAAGGGACATGGCCTACATTCGCCCTTTCTTTTCAGGCTGATCACGGAAGTAGTAGAGAATAAGGGAAATTTTTCTGCGTATCCCATGTTAAAGGCAGCGGATGAAAATGTAAAAAACTTGCTGAGGATACTGGATATGGGCGACTATCATCAGGAGAGGCATGCTGAAAGTGGTCTCAGTTCCCGGGATATTAAGAAAATGCATTTGTTGCCTGCCCGTTTTGACAGGCTCCTTTTAAGATTGGCCAATGATTTTAGGCCCGGGGATATTGCTTTTTATGGTTCCACATTTGGGGCAACTCTTCTGGCGCTGGCATTAGCAGACCGAAGGATCAAAGTGGAGGCTCAGGTGGAAAATGATCATTACCGCTCTTTCTGCCGCCAACTGGCAGAGGTTTATGAAGTCGATAACATCCACCTGGCCGGGGCCGGAAGTGTGGCTGCTTCGGATTTTATTGTGATCCAAAAACCATTGGATGCAGCTTATTGCGAACGAATACTCGGGACTGTTTTAGCAGAGCCGGCCTACCATGGAGTGGTTGTTCTTTGCGGTATTCATTCGTCGGCCAAAATGGATGCTGTCTGGGAGAAATACGTTAAAAATCCTACCGTCAGGATATCGCTGGATCTTTTTGAAATCGGAATCCTGATCTGCAGAAAAGGATTGCAGAAAGAGTCGTTTGTGGTGAGATTCTGAAAAAATTTTCGTTAGAAATTAAGGATACGTTGATTTTACCTTTTCCTCTTTATCTGACTTTTGACCTCCCCCAACCCCTCCAAAGGAGGGGAGTAGTGCGCTGATGCTGATCAGAACACGAATATGAAGTCTCCCCTTGGGGGAGATTTAGAGGGGTCAAAGTTGTCTGGGGTGAGGACAAAGAGAAAGTTTTACATATTATCCAGATTTTCCTTTATTTTCTGTGCTACTAATTCAGTATTTTCAAGTACCTCTTCGTTTGTGAAACGAATGACTTCGTATCCCATTTCATTTAGTCTTAGGGTTCTCATTCTATCACGCTCTTGATGTTTTAGATGAATTTTACCATCAATTTCTATGACTAATTTCTTGCTTAGGCAAACAAAATCTGCTATAAAAACCTCGATGATATGCTGTCGTCTGATTTTATGACCGGTCTTTTTATTCTTGAGATAAGGCCAAAGTAGTTCCTCTTCTTTGGTAGGCTTATCTTTCAATATATCTCGTACTTCTTTGATTAAATGATAGGTATATGGGTTTGCCGTGATGTAACCAGGAATTTGATTTTCAATTTCATTTGATGTTGATTTGACCTCCCCCAACCCCTCCAAAGGAAGGGAGTGGAGCACAGATGGTTGGTTGTCGAACGAATCCAAAGTCTCCCCTTTGGGGAGATTTAGAGGGGTCAAATGATCTGGCACCGACAATTTAATCATTGATTTTTTTCAATTTAGATATTTGAATTTACCCTTTTTAATTGAGATTTCCAATTTAATTGATTAAAGAAGCAGGCGGAATTCTGCCAAACCAAAATAATTTCCCTTAATTTGTATTTCTAAAAATGTTTCTGATGGAAGATGTAATCAGATTAAGGGATATTGTCAAGAATTATCAGGTTGGCACACAAGTAGTTAGGGCAATCAGAAAGGTGTCGCTGGATATCAAAAGAGGAGAGTACGTGGCTATTATGGGTGCTTCGGGTTCCGGAAAATCAACCATGATGAACATCATCGGCTGTCTGGATACACCTACTTCCGGAAATTATCAGCTTAACGGCAAAGATGTTAACCTGTTGGACGACGACAGGCTGGCGGAGATCCGGAATACTGAAATTGGCTTTGTTTTTCAGACATTTAATCTTTTACCAAGATATTCTGCTCTCGAAAATGTGATGCTTCCGCTGATCTACGCGGGGTTTGGCAAAGCAAAAAGAGAAGAGCTCGCTACCGACCGTCTTATGAGCGTAGGGCTGGAAGACCGGATGGAACACCGTCCCAATGAGCTTTCGGGAGGCCAGCGCCAAAGGGTGGCAGTTGCCAGGGCGCTTGTCAACAATCCTTCCATCCTTTTGGCCGACGAACCTACCGGGAATTTGGATTCCAAAACTTCTGAGGAGATCATGAAACTCTTCGCGGTGATACATGCTAAAGGGAATACCATTATCCTTGTGACCCACGAAGAAGATATCGCCGAGCATGCCCACCGGATCATTAAATTGAAAGACGGTGTAATAGAACATGATTATGTGAACCCAAATCCGATCTATTAACGTAGAAGGAGGAAAAGAAGAGGGGGAGACTTGGAGAAGGGG
>JAMDDG010000151.1 GCA_023488865.1 Bacteroidota bacterium
AGTTGCTTCACACCGCTCTTTTTTCGGACAGTCAGGCAGATTTCAATTTTTCCAAATTAATCGCGGGATCCGAAGGTACCCTGCTCTTCGTTACCGAAATCAAGCTGAACCTTGTTCCGGCTCCCCCAAAAGAGGTTGGATTAGTCTGCATTCATTTCCATACGCTGGAAGAGGCGATGGCCGGCAACCTGATTGCCCTGAAATACAAGCCGGGTGCCATCGAGCTAATCGATGACGTTATCCTAAAGTGCACCCTTGGCAGTATTGAGCAACGCAAAAACCGGTTTTTCGTGCAGGGTGAGCCGGGGGCCATCCTGATTGTCGAATGGGCGCGCGAAAGCAAAGAGGAGATCGACTCGCTGCGGCAGGCGCTCGAAAACGAACTGAGAACAGCCGGTCTGGGGTATCATTTCCCATTGGTAACCGGCGACGACATCAAAAAAGTATGGGCTTTGCGCAAGGCCGGTCTCGGATTGCTTTCCAATATCCCCGGAGATGCCAAACCTGTTTCGTTAGTAGAGGATACCGCTGTGGACCCGCGCGTTTTGAGCCAATACATTGCCGAATTTAAGCAGATCATGGCTAATCATGGTTTGAACTGTGTTTATCATGCACATATTTCTACCGGGGAGTTGCACCTCAGGCCTGTTATCAATCTCAAAGATCCGGAAGGGGTCAAAATGTTCCGGACGGTAGCTACCGAGATTGCCCATCTGGTGAAGAAATACCGCGGGTCGCTCAGCGGGGAACACGGCGACGGTCGCTTACGGGGCGAATTTATCCCGATTATCCTCGGGGCGCACAACTTTGAGCTGATCAGGCAGGTGAAGCAGCAATGGGACCCGATGAACATCTTCAATCCCGGCAAAATCGTCAATACCCCGCCGATGGACAGCTCCCTGCGGATCACGCCCGGTGAAAGCGATCCTGTTCTTGACACTTTCTTCGATTGGTCGGACTCGCTGGGATTCGTGCGCCATGTCGAAAAATGCAACGGATCCGGCGATTGCCGCAAATCAGAAAAGATCGGCGGTACCATGTGCCCGAGTTACATGGCTACCCGCGACGAAAAACACACCACCCGGGCGCGGGCCAACCTCCTGAACGACTATCTGCGCCGCAAGAAGAACAAAGAGGTTTTTGAAAGTAAAGAACTGTACGATATCCTCGATCTGTGTATTTCGTGCAAAGGTTGCAAGTCGGAGTGTCCGTCGGGCGTGGATATGACCAAAATCAAGGCGGAGTTTTTGCAGCACAAATATGATCTGGAAGGCTCGCCCCTGCGGGCAAAATTAGTGGCCAACATTGCCTCGCTGTACAAGCTGGGCTCAGCCTTTCCTTCCGTTTTCAATTTTATCCTTCACAACCGTTTTACCGCTTCGGCGCTGAAGTCGCTGACCGGGTTTACCCAAAAAAGAAGCTTCCCCGGGTTGGGCAAAAAGACGCTGCGCAGCTGGTGCAGGAAGCATCTGAACGAGCTGAATGCCGGTATCTCCCGGCCCAAAGGAAGTCTCTATTTCTTCGTCGATGAGTTTTCCAACTACAACGACACGGAGATTGGCATCAAGGCAATCAAGGTATTGAACCGGCTGGGGTATCAGGTGCAAATTGTCGGTCATGCCGTCAGCGGACGGACTTTCCTTTCGAAAGGCTATGTCAGGAAAGCGGCCAAAATTGCGGCTAAAAATGTGGCCATCTTTCATTCGCTGGTTGACGAAACGCATCCGTTAGTTGGGATCGAGCCCTCGGCCATCCTCACTTTCAGGGACGAATATCCCGATCTGTTGAAAGGGGAGTTGAAGGTTTCCGCACAAAAGATCGCACGGAACAGCCTGATGATTGACGAATTCCTGGTAAGGGAAAAAGAAAAGGGAAATATCGACGAAGAGAGCTTTACCAAAAAGGAGTCGACCATCCGGCTGCATGGACATTGCCAGCAAAAGGCAATTGCTTCTACGCTGGCGACCAAAAAAATGCTCTCCCTACCGGGAAACTACCGGGTGCAGGAGGTCCCGTCGGGCTGTTGCGGCATGGCGGGATCGTTCGGATACGAAAAAGAACATTACGACCTGTCGATGAAAATCGGGGAACTGGTGCTTTTCCCGGAGTTGAGAAATTTGGATGACAGTGTGGTTGTTGCTGCGCCCGGTACCAGCTGCCGGCACCACATCTTTGACGGTACCGGCAAACAGGCAGTGCATCCGATAGAGATTTTGTACGAGGCATTGGTATGATAACATTAATGGTGGTTCGTTCTTTTATAAATCAAGAATTCCAAATGTTTGGTTATACGGAATATTCAAGTCAATAAACTGAAATTTCGGATTCATTTTCTGTTTCAATAAATTGTAAATTTTTAAACTTTCTGTATCTGATGAGAGATAGAATTCAATTGCTTGTTCGGTATCTGCTTGAGCAAATAATTTAGTGTCATTTGGAATAATATTTCTCTCTTTAAGTTTAAGTGTACCTTTATTTTGAAAAACTATCTTAGCAAACTCTCCGGTTCGTTTTGAGTGGTCAAGATTGAACGGCAAGATTTGCAAGTTCCTAAGCGGTAACTCATGCACATCACCCCCTACACAATATTCAGCAATGGAGATAGTCGATATAATCATTGTGATTTCTTGCTGGATAAAATATCTGAAATATCCATCCGCATTTCTGAAAAGTGGGTCTCCTTCGTTCAAAAATCTCAGGAAAAAACTTGTATCAAGCAATATCGCTTTATGCATCATAGCTTCCCCTAATTTCCTTTAACCAATTGTCTGGATTTATTTCCCCAAGCCACGATTTTCTCGCTTTATCTCTAAGTGCTTTTAAGTACTTTTCATCATATTTTGGCTGATAATCAATCAACTCAACGAATCTCAATGAGGAGGTGTCAATATCTCCTGTTTCGGAATGTTGCTTTCCAATTGCCCTGATCCCAAATGTTTTATACAGTAAATTTTCATCGTATTGTTCAAGAAAGCTAATAGGGGTTTGGACTCTTACAGTACCAAGTTCATCCGTGTAAATGTGAATATTTGCTTTATCCTTTCCTCCTGCATTTGTGACCTTGCCATAAAAATAAAACTCTGCATCTGCCCATATAGCCTCAGACCTGCAAAATCTTGTCAACGCGTTAACAACAACCTCATTTGAATTATCAAGGGAAGTTTTTATACCAAAAGAATAATTTTTCTTGATAGCAATATCCTGAATGTTTTCAAAGGCTTTTGCTGTGGACAAATCAAGAAAGTCAATATTTTGAATTTGATTTATTTGTCCGATTACCGCGTTAAATCCAATAATATATTGAATTGAAGTTTTAAGTATATGTTTTACGGAACCTTCTTCAATTTTGTAGCTTATTGTTGGCCTGTCTCTTTTTTCGCCCGGATAAAGTAAATTTTCCGCATTTTCAAGAATAGATATTATTTCCCTTATATCATAATTATCTGGGGACAAATCAAGATTGCCTTTGGAACCGGTAATTCTAATTTCTATGTATCCAATCTTATCCATAACTACAAAAGTAATAAAATGTTGATTCTTGTTACTTCATTTATATTCTTTGGTTTACTGCAAAACTCTCTCAATAATGACATTGAATTACAAATAAAGATTGTTCTGTAAAGGAAGTCAAAGATTTATTACTTGTAATTGGCTGCCTACCAGATTTTTGCTCTTTTCTCAGGCTCCAGGTACATCGCCTGGCCTGGTTTTACATCAAAAGCGGCATAGAACTCGGGCATATTTTGCAGCGGCCCTAATACCCTGAAGCGGCCCAGCGAGTGGACATCTTCCTTGGTGCGGCGCAGGATCTCCTTGTCGCGGGTATTCTGGGCCCAAACATGGGCGTAAGCCAGGAAGAAACGCTGTTCGGGCGTAAAGCCGTCGAGCGGCTCCTTTTGTGTGTTGGCTTTCAGGAAGGCCTGGTGCGAGATGTTCAAACCGCCCAGGTCGGCAATGTTTTCGCCCAGGCACAGTTGTCCGTCGGCGTGAATAGTGTCTAAAACCACAAAATTGTTGAACTCGTCTACCAACACTTTGGCTCGTTCGTCGAAGCGTTTCGAATCATCGGCGGTCCACCAGTCGGTCAGGTTTCCCATTTTGTCAAATTTACGTCCTTCGTCATCGAAGCCATGCGTCATCTCATGTCCGATCACCACGCCGATAGCGCCATAATTGACAGCATCATCACCATCTTTGAAGAAGAATGGAGGTTGCAGGATGGCAGCAGGAAAGACGATCTCGTTTTTATCCGGGCTGTAATAGGCGTTGACAGTCTGGGGCGACATCCCCCACTCCTGTTTATCAACCGGTTTGTTGATCTTGTTCAGGTTAAACTCGGTGTCGAATTTGTTGGCACGCAATACATTCATGACGTAAGCATCGTCCTTGATTTCAAGTCCGGAGTAATCTCGCCATTTGTCGGGATAACCAATCTTAACGTTGATGGCATGTAATTTTTCTATCGCTTTCTGTTTGGTCTCAGGGCTCATCCATTCCAGGTTTTGAATCCTTTCACCCAATGCAACCTTCAAATTGGCAACCAGTTTGACCATCCGGTCTTTGGCTTCCTGCGGGAAATAAGCTTTGACATAAAGTTGCCCCAAAGCTTCACTCAGCGCATCGCTGGTGACTCCCAATACCCTTTTCCAACGGGGCCGCATCACTTCAGTGCCTGACATTGCTTTTCCATAGAAAGCGAAACTGGCATTCACAAAATCCGAAGAAAGATAAGAAGCTGTTTCGTTCATCAGGTTCCATTTGAGGTAGATTTTCCAATCTTCTACCGGAATTGATGCCAGCATGTTGCTGATCTCTTTGATGAAAATGGGTTGGTTCAGGTTGATCGAACCCGGATCGCCAAGGCCCAAATCTGTAAAATAACGGTTCCAGTTGAATACCGGCGAAAGTTTAACCAACTCTGCGGTAGTAACCTTGTTGTATGTTTTATTAGGATCGCGCCGCTCCAGACGGGTCATAGAGGCTTTGGCCAATTGAGTTTCGAGGGCCATTACCTTCTGTGCATCGGCGGCCGAAGTTGCCTCGTCGTTGCCCAATAGTTTAAACATCGTGGTCATGTAGGTCACATATTTGGCACGAAGATCAACGGAGCGAGGGTCTTCGTTCAGGTAGTAATCCCGGTCGGGCATGCCCATGCCGGCTTGGGCCAACTGTGCAATAACCATGCTGCTGTTGCGGGAATCGGCCCTTCCGTAAAAGCCAAATAGCGGAGAGAGCCCGTATTTGTGGAAACGGATAATTGCCAACTGGACATCGTCGGGCGTGTTGATCTGGTCAATCTCCTCCAGATAAGGCAGCAGGTATTCCAATCCTTGTTTCTCGATCTTGGCAGAATCCATGCCCGAGTTGAACAGCGTAGCGATCTTATCAGGAACGGAACCTTTGGGGTTGTTAGCTGCTGCGGTGGTTTTCACCAAATCGTTCACCTGTTTTTCGGCCACTTCGGCCAATTTGTCAAAAGTGCCGAACCGGCCGCGGTCGGCAGGCAACGGATTGAGTTTTTTCCAGCCGCCGTTGGCATAGGTGTCAAAATCGTTTCCCGGCAGGACGGTCTTGTCCATGTTGGCAGGGTCGATGGCCGGAGC
>JAMDDG010000208.1 GCA_023488865.1 Bacteroidota bacterium
CTGCCAATCCTCTTCCATCCATTTTTCCAAACTCTCATCAAAATCCTCATCTTTGAAATAGGAAGATACTGCCAAATAATCATTGAATGAGAATTTATCAGAAGTAAAGCGGCTTATTTTTTCTTTGTTAATATCCATGATACCAATTAATGTCCATTTAAGGCCATTTTCCACTATGCCAAAATCAAAAAATAATGAAATATTTTACAAAAAATAAAAATTACCTTTAGATATCAGTAGTTTAAAAATGGATTAAATGGAAATGAAACGACCATGAGAAAATCTTCCACACACAGAAGGATGATTATTGGGAGTTCCATCTGACCACTGAAAAACAAAATTATAAACAGATGAAAAGCATAAAGAATAGCAGACCAGCCAATTTTTCTTTTAGAAGTTTGTTTTTGATCTGCTTCTGTGCAGCAGCAAGCTGGTTTTCTACGGTATTGGGGGAGATACCAAGTTCATCTGCAATCTGTTTCACCGATAATCCATCAAACTTCCTTTTAATAAAAATTTCTTTCCTCCTTTTTGGAAAAGAGTTAATGTACTGCTCAACTTTTCTCAGCAGAAATTTATAGTCAATAATCTGGTCCAGTCTGTTTTCCGGTTGAAGGAGGGAATAGATCAGATCATTCTTGAAGGCATTATCCCGGATTTTTTTATTGAAGTATTTTTTTATAATGTTATGGGCGATGGTAAAAATATAAGCATTAAAAGAGTGGTCCGATTTCAATCCGCTTCTTTTATCCCATACATAAAAAAACACTTCCTGGACTACTTCTTCTGCCTCTTCGTCTGACTTAAGGTATTTGGATGAAAAATTGTACAAACGCGCTGAATACTTGCAGTATAAAACATCAAATGCCTTTACATCCCCGTGTTTTAAGTTTTCTACAGCCAAATAATCAATATGTTCAGGTGTTGAGGCCAAAGTATAGTTAGTTATATTAGATTCAAAGATATAACAAAAACGGTAAACTTACGATGTACTTTTGATGTGCCAAGCAAAAAAATGAGCGCCTTGGGTGAACTAAAGTGCTTAAAGTACTTCGCTGCTTGCCTGTTACGTTCGGAGTTCATAACTTTAGGCACTTTAGTTCACTTTAGGCACTTTTCTATTAAATGTACCTATGTTCATGTCAGCGTTGGAATCATTCTAAATTTCTATCATTTCGGATTGAAATTTGAAAAATAGTATTTTTATTTCAGACAAACTTTGTACTTTTGTGGAGTAATTTTGAAATTAATTTTCTGTAAAACCAATAAATTAAGTTATGGCCCATAAAATTTCTGACGCTTGCATCGCATGTGGAACCTGTATCGATGAGTGTCCTGTTGAAGCAATCAGTGAAGGTGAAATTTACAAAATTGATGCTGAACTTTGCACCGATTGCGGATCATGTGCCGAAGTATGTCCTACTGATGCTATATCACCTGAGTAACAAAACGTAAGACTTTTACAAACCTGCTTGATCCAAGCAGGTTTTTTTGTGCCTTTTCGAAAATTATTTTGTTGAAAATATTGGTAGCAAACGATTTATTGCTTATATTTAGAGTAGTTTAATCGCAATCATCTCATTCACAATATTTTCAATCGTGGAATTATTGCTTCTTAATATAAAGGAATTGGTGCAGGCCGGGGAAAAACCCGTAGCTTTCTTATCAGGAAAGGAGATGGCTACACTCAGTACGATTCAGGATGCTTTTGTGCTGATCAGCGACGAAATAATTGTCGATTATGGCCCTATGAGGGCAATAAACGATTGCGACCTTGAAAATTCGGAGCTTTTGATGGAGATTGATTGCAAGGGAAGGTTGGTGTTTCCCAGTTTTTGCGATCCGGATTCGCATCTTTTGTATCCGTTTGGCAATATCCACGATTTTTCAAAACGGAATTCAGAAAGGGAGCATTTTGAAGTTGGCTTTACTGATTCATTCGTGAGGTTGCACGAGATGTCGGTAGAGGAACTTTACGCGCAGGCCTTGGAGCATCTGAAAGAAGTAGTAAAAAAGGGCACCGGCGCCATTGAGATTAAAAGTGGTTATGGTCTGGAGGCCGAGGATGAAATTAAATTGTTGCAGGTAATCCGGAAATTAAAAAGTACTACGCCACTGGTGATACGGTCTACTTTCCTTGGATCGCATTCTTACCACGAAAATATTCGAAGGTCTCCTGCCAAATATGTGGATCATATTTTAGATCTCCTTCCATCCATTGCCCAGGAAGAACTGACTGATAACCTCGATTTGTATTACGATCAAAAGTTCTTGTCACGAAGTGAGATGAAACGGTTGTTGTTAGCCGGTTTGCGTGAAGGGTTAAATGTTAAGATCCATTCTGATGAGCTGGGACTGAATCACCTCAATG
The DNA here is from genome assembly GCA_023488865.1 of Bacteroidota bacterium. Lineage (GTDB taxonomy): Bacteria > Bacteroidota > Bacteroidia > Bacteroidales > Prolixibacteraceae > CAINVV01. The sequence continues at coordinate 2,372 of JAMDDG010000208.1, forward strand.
AAAGCAATCTAAATGTTTGTCTGGATATTTTAAATCCTAACGGACAAATCAGCCGGGAAAAGATAGACCGGATGAGCGAAGCAGCTCTTTTTCCCGTGATCATGCCCGGCGCCTCCTTTTTTCACAACCTCTCCACCTCTTCCGCCAGGGAGATGATCGATGCAGGGCTTCCGCTGGCTATTGCCACAGATTTTGATCCGGGTTCCATGCCCTCCTGCGACATGAAATTCATGCAATCGCTGGCTTGTATCAAATACGGATTGAAGCCCGAAGAAGCAATCAATGCCTCTACCCTTAATGCTGCCTACCTCATGGGTATTGGCGAAGGGTATGGCTCCATTACCAAAGGCAAAGCGGCCAATCTGTTTGTTACCAAGAAAATACCTTCCTATCAATACTTTCCCTATGCTTTCAGTTCTGATTTGATTGAGATGGTGATTTTAGATGGGGCGGTGCTGTAATTTGGTAATTTGAAAATGGGTCAATGTGATGATGTGTTGATGTGCATACACCCTGGGTACCGAGTCAGGAGCGGTTTGGCCAATATCCCAGCGGGCCGGCAGAGGAACGCAAATTCAGGGCTGTATTGGATGAATACGACCGACAGATGGGAAGACTGTTTGAAGGCATAAAGAAATTGGGAATAGACCAAAACACTTTCGTTGTCTTTTTGAGCGACAATGGTCCGCTGCCCAGCTTTAAGGGCTCACGATCAGGAAATTACCGTGGTTCAAAACTCTCTTTGTATGAAGGAGGTACCCGATTGCCTTTTATCGTACGCTGGCCGGGTCATACCCCCGTAGGGAAAGTCGATCAGCAATCCGTGGTTTCTGCCCTTGACTTTTTTCCGAGTTTATGTGCACTGGCCGGAGCCAAAATGCCAAAAGGTTTTGCTTTTGACGGGAAAGATAAGAGTCGGGTTTTTCTTGGAAAATCATCCAAAGAGGAGCGTACCCTGTATTGGGAATATGGTCGTAACAAGGTATCGTTCAACTTTCCAGGAGGGAGGGACCGAAGTCCAAACCTGGCGATTCGCGAAGAAAACTGGAAACTGCTGATGAACTTTGACGGAACGCAAATAGAACTCTATAATCTCGAAACAGACCCAAAAGAGACAAAAAACTTGGTTTTGGAAAACGCTAAATTGGCCGAAAAGCTGAAGATAAAATTACTTACCTGGCGTAATTCGATGCCCAAGCTGCCGTAAGCATGGCCGGAGTATAAATAAGTAGTTGACAATTGTCAATTAATTAAGTATTTATCATCAGATGTTTACCTTCTCACAGGTAATAAACAAACCCTATACTTCCAATTACCGCCTCTTTGGGAACAACGGTACTGCCACTGTTGAGCTGTTCGGTGGTGGTGGTATTGTTCAGTTTGGTTGTCTTGAGTTCTTCGTAATTGGTTTTTGAACGGGAATATTGGAAATCCATGGCTAATTTAAGGTTAATTTTCTCTGTTACCTTCATGCGCAAAGCGGAACCGGCCAATAAACCATAGGAAACATTGACTGAGTTCGTATTGTGTTGGAGGTATTCCCAATTGTTAACGGTGTTTTTAAACAACAGTTTCTGGTTGGGAAGATAAGTAACATTCATCCCTGCCATGGCTTGAAAATCCCAGGCAAACCGGTCAAAGTTCAGGGTAAATACCGGACCGAAAATAAGGCTGTTCGACATCCAGGAATTTACGGTCAGGGTCAGGTTTTCCCGTTCGGCTTCCGTGAAAGGGACTAACTTTTTCATCCGGTATTCCATCATGGTGCCCATCCCGTTGCGATCAACAGGATTATTGTTCAACATCACCATCCCTTTTAATCCCCAATTAGTACCCAAAGGATAGGTGGCATCCAGGTTTAGGGCAAAACCTTTTAAAGCAAAACCCGCATCGGTTTTGGCCGGATTGGTATTGGCGAAAGAACCGACTGGCCAACATCCACCCATGGAGATAGAAAAATACCAATTGTCGGGCTGTGCGGTCAAATGGGAAGAGAGAAACAAGAATACGATTAAAAGCAGGGTGTTTTTCATAGTTTTGTTGTTAAATGTTCCATGTAAGCTCCTTAAAAGAGTAGGGAAAGATAAGGGAATATTGTTCCCTGAATAATCTTTCCGGTTTCAGGATCGAGTTGTGAGCCAAAGAGGCTGTGAGGAATGGAGAAGATGACCAGTGTAACAACCATTGCACAGAAAACCCAAAGCCTTGATTCCTTTTTTCGGCTAAACCAGAAAGCGAATAGCCAGATTACAAAGGCAATCAACGTTTTGTTGTCGGTCAGGTCCCAGCCATAAGGAACACCGGCCCACAGTTCGTTGAAAGCATATTTTTGAACCACCGGCCCCAGGACCATGCCACCCACAAAGATAGTCCCAAGGGTGATCTTCGTCATTTTTAAAGATGGAATCCTGAAGAGTGCGAACATCCCGGCTACGTTGCTGAACAACATGGATAAAAACATTATAAGAACGTGAGGGAAAAGAATGATACTTGGTACATAACCTTTGAAACGAATGAGGGTAGGAACCCCGTTGTTCAATTCAACCTGCTCATTGCCCTTTTTCAAAATAATCCGGTATTCTATTTTACCGGCCATCCCCTGATGAGGCAATGAGGCCGAGAGATTTTCAGCCTCATGTACCATAGCTAATTTGATAAAATCAACTTTCTGCGGATAGATCCGGTATTCCAGGGTGCCGGAAACTTCCGGATCGGGCATCATAATTTCAATGGGGCAATCCCCTTCTCCGTCGAACGATCTCAGTAGTTTGAAGTGATAAGTTTGTCCGGATATAACAGCCGTAATCCTTTGTGGATGCGTGGGACCGGTTAATTTTTGATAAATGGCTGCCGAAATAGTCAATAAAACAGCCACAATCCAAATAAGTGCCTTCTTCATTTGCCCTATAGATCAGTTAATTAATCGAACGCTAAAAGAAGCTCAACGAAAATTTAAATTAATTATTTTTACCATAGCATCAATCGTAAAAATAAATCGTATAAATTTGAGGGTCAATATTGTGAATTTCCATAAGTCATTCCGGAAAACAGTAAAATTTTTACAGTTATTTAGAGTCTGTCTATAAACATCAAATTGTTGATAACTAATTACATATAGCCTTTTTTGTTGTTTGTGTTTTTATTAGATTTAAGAAAAAAACACTATGAGACTATTTGAAAGTTTTAAGATAAAGTTT
>JAMDDG010000118.1 GCA_023488865.1 Bacteroidota bacterium
GCTCGACCGTAGGGCCACATCCTTATCCCGATATGGTAGCACGTTTACAATCAGTGATCAGCGAAGAGATTAAAAAGCAACTGCTCGTCAAGGAAGGACGCGATTATCCCGACTACCTTATTGCCTGCGTTGGCGGAGGCAGTAATGCAGCCGGAACGATTTACCACTATCTGGACGACGAGCGGGTGAAGATCGTTTTGGCCGAAGCAGGCGGACTGGGTGTTGATTCCGGTCAGAGCGCCGCAACGATACAATTAGGCAGGATCGGCGTTCTTCACGGTGCCAAATCGCTGGTAATACAAAGTGAAGATGGTCAGATCGAAGAGCCGTACTCCATCTCTGCCGGATTGGATTATCCAGGTATTGGTCCGATGCACGCTCACCTGGCTACGACCAATCGAGCCACCGTTCTTGCTGTCAATGACGACGAAGCCTTAAGGGCCGCTTTCGAACTGACCCGCATCGAAGGGATTATCCCGGCCCTGGAATCAGCACACGCTTTAGGCGCATTAGACAAAGTTGCATTCAAACCCACTGATATTGTTGTACTGACCCTATCGGGAAGGGGCGACAAGGATATGGATACTTACATCAGGGAAATGGGGAAATAAAAGAAGGGGAGAGTGGACGAAGGGGCGAATTGCGGGATAATGCTCAGAGTTGGCGCTCTCCCCCTCGTCCACTCTCCCACTCGCCCCCTCCTTTCTACTCTACTCAATTATAAAATTGTAAAAATTCAAAACACCACATGAATACTCAAAAAATCTTCTCCTACACCGCTTGCAGCAAATTGGTGTTAGGCGATTTGCACACCCCGGTCAGTATTTACCTGAAAGTACGGGATGTATACCCGGAATCGGTCCTTTTGGAGAGTTCCGACTTCCACGCAAGTGAAAACAGCCACTCCTTCATTGCCTTGAGGCCAATAGCCCGGGTGGGGATCAACAGCGGCATCTGTACCTCCTCTTTCCCGGATGGAAAGGAAACAAAAAAAACATTGGATAGGACTTTCGGAGTGGCTGAAGCGCTCAACGAATTTATGGGAAATTTTCAGGTAACCGGTGAACATGCAGACGTTTGCGGCGTATTCGGTTATACGGCTTTTGATGTAGTGCGCTATCTTGAGAAAATCCCGGTCATTGAGACCCACCAAACTGAAAACGATGCCCCCGACCTGCTTTACATTCTTTACAAATACATCCTGGTTTTTAACCACTACAAGGATGAACTGACGTTAATCGAACTAACAGAAGATGGCGAAACACCTCATCTTGAAGAGATTGAGACTTTGATTGCCAACAGGAATTATGCATCTTATGATTTTCAACCGGACGGAAAAGAAAGTTCTCCCATCACCGATGAAAAATACCGCGAAATGGTCCGTCAGGGGATTTCGCACTGTCTGAGGGGTGATGTTTTTCAAATTGTGCTTTCCAGGAGGTTCGAACAGCGTTTTCTGGGCGACGATTTTAAAGTATACCGGGCCCTCCGCAGTGTAAACCCCTCGCCCTACCTTTTCTACTTCGATTTTGGCGGGTTCCGGATTTTTGGCTCGTCGCCGGAGACCCATTGCAAAATTACCAACGGAAGGGCCACCATCGACCCGATTGCCGGTACTGTACGCCGGAGTGGAGATGTCGTGCAGGACAAAGCACTCAGTGAAATGCTACTTAATGACCCCAAAGAAAATGCGGAACATGTGATGTTGGTCGATCTGGCCCGCAACGACCTGAGCCGGAACTGCGATGAAGTCGGCATCGACTTTTACAAAGAAGTGCAATACTATTCCCATGTGATACACTTGGTTTCACGCGTCAGCGGTACCATCCTACCGAAGAGTAATCCCATCAAAACTTTTGCCGATACCTTCCCGGCTGGCACTTTGAGCGGCGCACCAAAAATCAGGGCCATGCAGCTGATTTCCGAAATTGAGTCACACAACCGTGGCGCTTACGGCGGTTGCATCGGCTTTATCGGATTTAACGGCGACCTCAACCAGGCCATCACCATCCGGACTTTTGTAAGCAGGGGAAACACCCTCTTTTACCAGGCAGGCGCAGGTATTGTCGCCAAAAGCAATGACGAGAGTGAATTACAGGAGGTAAACAACAAATTAGGCGCACTGAAAAAAGCCATCAATATTGCTGAAAATTTAAAAAATTAAGAATCAGTACTTTAAATAAATAATTTGCAATTGTCAATTGTGTATATCGCTTTAAATAAGCTATATAAAAAAACACAAGTACAGCTTTAAATACCGCATTTTACTTTAAAACTATTTCTGGAATGAGAAAAATATTGCTCATAGATAATTACGATTCTTTCACGTACAACCTTGTTCACCTGGTTAATTCGCTGGGTTACGAGGTTGAAGTCCGAAGGAATGATGACATCTCGATCGAAGAGGCGGAGGCCTTCGACAAAATCCTGCTGAGCCCCGGCCCTGGGATTCCGGGAGAAGCGGGGTTGCTGCTGGAAATAGTAAAGCGCTTCGCCCCTACCAAACGCATCCTGGGCGTGTGCCTGGGACATCAGGCGATCGGAGAGGTATTTGGCGCCACGTTAGTCAATCTCAAGGAGGTACACCATGGCATTGCTTCACAAATCAACGTTGTTTGCAACGACCTATTGTTCAGTGAAATGGACAACACTTTCGAGGCAGGGCGGTATCACTCCTGGGCTGTCAGTCCTGAAGGATTTCCTGGCGAATTAGAAGTGACTGCCCTTGATAATACCGGAGAGATCATGGCTTTGCGCCACAGAAAATATGATGTGAGAGGGGTTCAGTTTCATCCCGAATCCATTCTTACCCCGATGGGGGCAAAGATTATGCAAAACTGGCTGAAGGGGAGTTGAGAGTTGAGAGTTGAGAGTATGTGCTTATTAACATATTATCACCTCAGCACATCAGCACATTTTCACATTTACACATTTTCAAATTTCCAAATTATCAAATTATGAAACAGATATTATACAGATTATTTGAACACCAGTACCTAGGACGGGATGAAGCAAGGGAAATCCTGCAGAACATGGTACAGGGAAAATTTACCGAGGCACAGATCGCCTCGCTGATTACTGTTTTTTTGATGCGGAGTATCTCGGTAGAAGAATTGGCGGGTTTTCGCGACGCATTGTTGGATATGCGGGTAGTTACAGATTTAAGTGAATATGATCCTATCGACATCGTGGGAACGGGCGGGGATGGAAAAAACACCTTCAACATATCAACTGCAGCCTGTTTTGTGGTAGCCGGAGCCGGTTACAAAGTAGCCAAACATGGAAACTACGGGGCAACCTCGGTAAGTGGCGCTTCCAATGTGATGGAACACCACGGGGTAAAATTCACTACTGAAATCGACCGGTTGAGACGCTCTATCGGCGAGACCAACATGGCTTATCTTCACGCACCGATTTTTAATCCGGCACTGAAAGCGGTTGCAGGCGTCCGGAAAAGCCTCGGGGTACGCAATTTCTTCAACATGCTGGGACCACTGGTCAATCCGGCAATGCCCAAAAATCAGCTGCTCGGCGTCTACAATCTGCCCCTTCTCAGGTTATACAGCTATTCCTTTCAGGAAAGCGGCAACCATTTTGCCGTGGTCCACAGCCTCGACGGCTACGATGAAATCTCGTTAACTGATTCATTCAAGGTAATAACCGGCAATAACGAACATATTTATTCACCCGAAGAGATTGGTTTTACCCGAAATGTAGAGTCTGATCTTTTTGGCGGAGACACCGTAGAGAAAGCTGCTGCCATTTTTGACCGTGTTTTAAGCGGAACTGCCTCGGTTGCCCAGACTAACTGTGTGATTGTCAATGCCGCTTTTGCAATACGGGTTTTGTGCCCTGAAAAAACCATCGCAAGTAGTATTGAAGAAGCGCGCGAATCACTGATAAGCGGAAAAGCGATGCAAAAATTCAGGAAATTTGTAGAACTAAATTCGTGATAAGAAAACTCGTTGTGTCCTTTGTGACAACCTTTGTGTCCTTCGTGGTTAAAGTTTTAAAAATTCACCACAACGGTCCCAAAGGATAATACGAAGGAATGCACAAAGGGAATTAAATTTGGAAAGAATAAGACATCATGAAAGATATACTTCAGGAGATCGTTGCCCACAAGCGAATCGAAGTTGAACAGCAAAAGAAGTTCATACCGCTGAAAACATTGGAAAAGCAGTTAATTGATGCGATGAAAAGGCCAACTGCATCCATGCGTTCAGCCCTGGCTGCTTCCCCTACCGGGATTATCGCCGAATTTAAACGCAAATCCCCCTCAAAAGGATGGATCTTCCCTAATGCTACCATCGAAAAGGTCCTTCCTGCTTATGAATCTGCCGGAGCCTCATCTTGTTCAATTTTAACCGATAATTTGTTTTTTGGCGGCTCGTTGGACGATCTTCGGTATGCCCGACAATTGGTAAGCCTGCCCTTGTTGAGAAAAGAGTTCATCATTGACCCTTACCAACTTGTCGAAGCGCGGGTGGCCGGGGCTGACGCCATTCTGCTTATCGCTGCCCTACTTACACCGGAAACTTGTTATGTTTTAGCCGAAAAAGCGCACCAATTGCAATTGGAAGTCTTGCTCGAGATCCATTCTGACCCTGAACTGGAGCAGTTGAATCCATTTATCAATATGTTAGGGATCAACAACCGGAATCTGGGAACATTCGTAACTTCACTGAATCACTCATTCGCATTTGCGGAGAAACTCAGGAAGCTGGATAGCAATTTACTACTCGTCTCCGAAAGCGGAATATCAGAACCTGCCACCGTCACAAAATTGCGGGAGCAAGGGTTCCGCGGCTTTTTGATTGGCGAGACCTTTATGCGAGGCGGAAGGCCCGGTGATACATTAGCCGAATTTTTAAAGGAAGTTGGCCATGCTCATTAAAGTATGCGGATTACGGGACCCTCACAACATCAAACAAGTGACTGAAATTCAGGGTGTCAATCTGATCGGACTGATCTTTTATGCCCCTTCGGCGCGTTATGTTGACTCGAAAGAAACTGCCGCTATGGTATCCTCGTTGAAAAAAAAGGATGTCGTTGGCGTTTTTGTTGACGAAACTCCGGATGAGGTGGTCCGAAAATGCGTACAATACCAGCTTGACTATATTCAACTTCATGGTAATGAAACACCTGAATACCTGATTTCACTTCAAAAGAGAGTCCCTTCGACGGTTAAATTTATCAAAGCATTTTCCATCCGGACGGAAGAAGATCTTTTACCGGCTTCCAGATACGAAGGACTTTGCGAATATTTTCTTTTTGATACCCCAACCAGTGGCTACGGCGGATCAGGGCGCACCTTTGACTGGCAGGTCCTGCAATACTACTCCGGTTCAACCCCTTTTCTGATAAGCGGTGGAATTGGTCCCGACAGTATCGGATCGCTGTCTGATTTTCGTCACCGGCTTTGGGCAGGAATAGACCTTAACAGCCGGTTTGAAATTGCACCCGGACTGAAAGACATTGATTTACTCAAAAATTTCGTACAACAAATTAATTCCATATTACCATGAACCGTATCACCC
>JAMDDG010000278.1 GCA_023488865.1 Bacteroidota bacterium
GCGCTTTTACTTCTTTTAATATAAAATATCCGTCCAATGCTTTCAATACTGCATTGTAAGCAATACCGCTGGCAGTTTTTACATATTTACTGTCTTGGTATAAATCATCTTCTTTCCCGGCCTTTTTTAAGGTTTCTTTGGCGTTGTCCATGTAGCGGATCGCCTCTTTGTAGTACTCGGCTTTGATTTTATTTTGCTCTGTGGTTTCCATGTTTTCATGTTTTTTACAAAGATAAATTTATTTCAACAAATCCAAAACACCCCTATTCAAATAAAGCGATTCAAATAGCTGTTTTTCTGACGCTGAAACTTCCAGGCTACTTAATTACAGGTTTTTTGTGCATTGAAAACCCTCTGATATTTAGATTGTTAAAAAATTGTTAAAAAATAGTTAAAAAAAAGCATAATTTTTTGTCTATAAAATTGGAGTCTGATCATTAGTTAGCAGGGTTATTAAAGATTAAATCAAGTTAACAATTTTAATCAGTGTAAAAATGTAAATTTATGAAAAGAAAGTTTCAAAAAGGAGGTGGCTTTTTAAGTCGCCACAAAAGGTTGTTGTTAATCATGAAATTAACTATTTTCTTGGTTTTTTCCGGATTGATGACTGTTTCGGCTTCCATTTATTCCCAGGTTACCAAACTAACGTTGGATTTGAATGGGGTATCAATCCTTGATGTATTCAAAGCAGTTGAAGCACAAAGTGAATTTGTGTTCATCTACAAAAGTGAGGCAATCGACCTTAACAAGAAGGTCAATGTTAATGTGGTGGGGATTACCGTTGATAAGATCCTGGAAAGTGTCCTTCAAAATTCGGGCGTTAAATTTGAAATCAACAAAAAACAGATCATTATTACGCCTGACCGGACAATTTCTTCCATTCAGGATGGAAAGATAATAAGCAACGATGTGGTCCAACAGCTACAGAAGAAGGAGGTCTCCGGTACCGTTATTGATACCAAAGGGAATTCTTTGCCCGGGGTAACAGTGGTTGCAAAGGGGACGACTATTGGAATGATTACCGATAACGATGGGAAATTTAGGTTATCGGTGCCCAATGAGACAAAAATACTTGTGTTTTCATTTGTAGGGATGAAAGCACAAGAAGTGGCCATTACCGGGAAAACCACAGTTAATATCACGATGGAGGAAGAAACAGTCGGGATTGAAGACGTTGTGGTTGTGGCTTATGGCACCCAGAAAAAGGTTTCCGTAACAGGAGCGGTGTCGTCAGTAGTCACCAAGGAGCTTAAGCAGAGCCCTTCTGCCAATCTTGTTGGTGCGATGGCTGGCCGTTTGCCGGGTTTGATCACGGTGCAGAACAGCGGCCAGCCGGGTTTGGAGGGGTTTAATATTTACCTGCGCGGGGCCAGTACCACCAATGGCCAGAACCCACTGATCCTGATTGACGGGGTGCCCCGCGACAATATTACCACGATTGACCCCAACGAGATTGCATCGATCTCCATATTAAAAGATGCCTCTTCGACGGCGGTATTTGGTGTCCGCGGGGCGAACGGGGTAATCCTGATTACTACCAAACGGGGGAGTACGGAGGCTCCTCAGCTCAACGTTACGGTGGAACATGGGTTGCAGGATTTTACCAGGATCCCTCGGCATATTGACTCCTGGGATTGGGCCATGCTCAGGAACCAGGCGCTTGCCAACGACAATTTGCCCCCTTATTATTCCCAGGAAGCGATTGACAAATACAGAAGCGGCGTTGAGCCGTACCTGTACCCAAATACCGATTGGTTTAAGTTGTTGGTCCGGAAATACACCCCGCTTACCCGCTATAACGTGAATGCCACGGGCGGTACCAACCGCGTGAAATACTTCATGAACGCGGGTTACACGCACCAGGGCGGCATGTTCAATGTCGAACCCAAATCAAAACTGGGCTACGATCCGCAATACAAGATGGACCGGTACAACTTCCGGACAAACCTCGATATCAAGGTGAATAGCTGGATCAGGAGTTCGGTGAACCTGGCAGGATACATTGAAAAAATGAACGAGTCGGGTAACCTGATCGGGGCCAATACCTATATGATTGTTGTCAGGGGGATCTACCAGATGATACCAACAACGCCGGGGCCGCTCACCATCGCGGGTTATGGCGTGCCGGTAGGTGAAGTGGTTACTCCTCCTACGAATATAAACCCTTCTTACGGGGTGCTCAACCGGTTAGGTTTTAGAAGTACCGACCGTTCCAATTTAAACTCATCGGCAGCGCTCGATTTTGACCTGGGGTGGATCACCAAAGGGCTAAGTTCCAAAGCGATGGTCTCCTTCGATTCCAGGTCATTTTCGTATACAAACGGGTGGAAAGGGCTTGGGTACACGCGTTACTTCTTTAACCTGACGCAGGTACCTGACCCGGCAACCGGGGAGTTGAAAGACGAGGCTACTTTTACCCCGTCGTGGCCCCCGCGCTTCTATCCTTTAAGCTTATCCAAGTCAAGCAATTTCGCTTATACCATAAATATGCAATGGGCGATTAATTATGCCCGTACTTTTAACAGTAAGCATCAGGTCACCGGCATGGTACTGGCCCAGCGCGATAACAGCGAAGCTTTGACCGGATCGAGCGACCTGTTATTGCCTTACAATATGTTGGGGGTATCGGGGCGCGCAACGTATGGTTACGACAACCGTTACCTCGTCGAATTTAATGCCGGTTACAATGGTTCCGAACAATTTCAGAAAGGCCGGCGCTTTGGCTTTTTCCCTGCCGCTTCGTTGGGTTGGGTGATTTCAAACGAGCAGTTCATGAAAGCACAGAAGGTGGTTACCAACCTCAAGTTACGCGCTTCGTACGGTAAAGTGGGCAATGACAAACTTGGGAACGACCGTTTCCTTTATTTGGACAATGTAGCTGTGGCCAATGGCGGATATTCGGCCAGTCTTGGCCTTGGCAAATACATCAATGAAGATTTGATTGGCAACCCGATGCTCACCTGGGAAACTGCCTACAAACAGAATTATGGGGTGGAAATGACGCTGTTCAAAGATTTGAGCTTTAACGGCGACCTGTTCTTCGAGGACCGGCAGGATATCCTGCTTACGCGCGGGACAGTCCCGGCCTTGCAGGGAATTCCTTTGGGTTCCGTGCCCAAGGCAAATGTTGGAAAAGTTTACAACCGCGGGTACGAACTGGAATTGACCTATAACAAAAGGATCAACAAAGACCTCTCTTTCAATGTGCGGGGCAATTACAACTTTAACCAAAATACGGTCAGGAATATTGATGAACCGCCTTACGATCCAAGCTATCCGTACCAATACAGAAGGACCGGTTACTCTTTGAGCCAGAACTGGGGCTACAAGATTGACTGGGGATCCGTGGGGAAAGGATATTTCACCTCGCAGGAGGAGATCAACAACAGCGGGTTAACCTACACGGGCATTCAGCCAAAACCCGGCGATTTTGTTTACAAGGATTTGAACGGCGATAAGGTCATCGATGATAAGGACATGGCCCCTGTTAAATACGGGTATGTTCCCCGCGTTACGTATGGGGCCAACCTGTCGGTTACTTACAAGGGTTTTGATTTCTCGGCATTGGTGCAGGGAGTGGCACAAACCTCTCAGTTTTACAACGGTTACGGGGTAACAGAAGTTGGGGAAGGACATGGTTCTTACGTCGATTATCATCTTTCTGCCTGGACCAATGAACGGTATGAGGCCGGTGCGAAAATTACCTATCCTCGGCTCTCGACAACAAATTCCAGCAGCATCAAACCAAACGATTTCTTTATTATGGACAGGTCGTACATCCGGCTTAAAAACGCGGAGATCGGTTATACCCTGCCCCGGCAATTGTGCAAACGCGTGGGCGCCCAAAAGATCCGTGTTTATGCCAACGGCCAGAATATTTTTGTTTGGGACAAACTACCCACAAAGAGCTTCGACCCGGAGCAGGGCAATAATTTATCGATCCCGATAGTAAGGATATTTAACTTAGGCGCCAACATTGTATTTTAAAACTTAAACAGATGAAAAACAAAATATTAATCCTGTTATTTGCCTTTTTAGGTATAACTTCCTGTCAGAAAGTGCTGGATGTAGCGCCCGACGGACGTAAGACGTTAGACGAAGTTTTTGCCGACGATGCGACCACTTCGGCCTACCTGAACTCTTGTTACCAGAATTTCCCTACATGGGGAATCACCGATTGGTGGTACACGAACATGCGTATCGCTTACTCTGACGACGCCTGGGATTGGGGGCCCGACGTGATCCCATTTTATCAGGGCAGCGCTACAGCGGCCAATTACAGTCAGGAATACGGTGGTGGGGCCGGTTGGGATAATGCTGTAGGATTTTGGAACAAACACTGGCAAAACATCCGTTGCTGCAATGTTTTTTTAAGCCATATTGCCACGGCCACGGTCGCTTCGGAGGCCGACAGGGCCCGTTGGACTGCCGAGGCCAAAGCCCTCCGGGCATTTTACAACCTCGAACTGATTAAACGTTATGGCGGGCTGCCCATCGTAACCTCGCCCATAGGCCTCGATTATGACTACAAGCAATTGAAACGCGAACCGTTTAAGGCCTGTGTCGATAATATCCTCAAAGATTGTGACGAAGCATTGGCCACACCCGAGTTCCCGTGGAGGATAACCGCGCCCAATGAGGCTTTCCGGTTTACCAAAGCGATCGCCGCGTTTGTGAAATCGAGCGCCATCCTGTTCGCGGCCAGCGACCTTTGGAACGGCGGGCAAAATTACTGGGCCGAAGCCGAAACAATCACGAAAAAATCGTTGGACGATTGTCTGGCCAATGGCTACGAACTTTACAGCAAGGTGACCAATCCTTCCATTTTTCAATCGGCTTACCAGGAGTATTTTTGTTCGAGAGTTGACTGGTCAACTGCCCCGGTTGACAAAGAGACGATCCTGGCTTCAAGACAGTTGACTAACTGGTTTGATGTTCATGGTCTGCCTATTAATAATGTAAATGAAGCAGGTCTTTGCCCCTCGCAGGAGTTGGTCGATGCATACGATATGCAGGCGACCGGACAACCCATCCTGAAATTGGATAAACCCTACTCAGATGATACCCATCTTCAACCCAACTATAACCCGGGTTCAGGCTATGATCCGGCAAATCCGTATGTAGGGCGCGACCCCCGTTTTTATGCCACGGTGTATTACAATGGCGCCAAACGTAAAAATGTTAATGGAATCTTGACCGAAATCCAAACCTACTATACCGGTAATTGCGGTATCGACGCGAATAAGCACGCACAACGTACGGGTACCGGTTATTACATCAGAAAATATGACCATCCTTCGGCTATCAAAAGTTCGCAAATCCCGGTAAGTTACCGGGTCATGCGCCTGGCCGAACTATACCTGAATTATGCCGAAGCGGCCAATGAAAACGGGAACATGGCTGCGGCAGTGGCTGCCGTGAACGTGGTAAGGGCCCGGGCAGGGATGCCCCCTATTAATCCCGCGGGCAAGGAGGAAGCCCGGTTGCTGGTCCGCCACGAACGGCGCGTGG